>JAPUGG010000051.1 GCA_027292975.1 Alphaproteobacteria bacterium
ACCTCCCCGGCCGGCCCGATGGCGAGTTGAAAGGCGACGGCGTCGTCAAGGTCCCTACCGACCATCAAGGGCGCGTCGATGCGCTCGAATACCGGGTCGACATAGCCGGAGATCTCCAGCTGCTTGGTGACCATGTCCTGGTCAGCCATGGAGAACGGCCCCGGCCCGCAGCTCCGCGCGTCATCGCCCGGTGGCGGCAGATATTGGAGGACGACTTCCCTGGGCAGACCCAGCCACGGATTGTCGTCCATGGCCCGCCACACGATCATGGTCATCACGCCGCCGGGCTTGAGGGACGCCCGCATATTCCGCAGGCCGGCGACCGGGTTTTCGAAAAACTGCGTCCCGAATCGCGAGAAGCAGAAATCATGTTCCGGCGCGAAGGGATAGGTCTGGACGTCGCCGTTGACGAATGTGACGTTGTCGATTCCCTCGGCCTCGGCGTCCTTGCGCCCGTAATCCAGGAAAGCATCGCAGCAATCGATGGCAAGGACGGAACCCGCGGGCCCGACGCGCCGGGCCAGCAAAATGGCGGTGTCGCCGAACCCGCAGCCCACGTCGGTGACCTTGTCGCCCTCCCCCACCGGGAGGGAGGCAAACACCTTTTCGCTGTGATGGGTGAGCCCGCCCACCAGGATATGTTTGTACTTGGTGAACTTGGGGACCAGAATCTCGTTCCAAAAATCGACAAATTCGCTGGCATTATCGGTTTGTTGGTCCGTGCTCATGTTTACCATCCTTCCCGTCCGAGAGACGTCTACCAGCTCCCGGTATTGGGCATCGAGGCCCAGGGCTCCTTGATGGGCAGCGCGCCGTCTTTCTGCAGCAATTCCAGGGAAATCCCGTCGGGCGTCTTGACGAAGGCCATACGGCCGTCGCGCGGCGGCCGGTTGATGACCGTGCCGGAATCCATCAGCCGCTGGCAGACGTCGTAGATATCGTCGACGCCGAAGGCGAGATGGCCGAAATTGCGCCCGCCGCTGTAGGTCTCCGCATCCCAATTGTAGGTGAGCTCGATGTGGAGGGTGTTGGTTGCCCTGGCATGGTCCGCGTCTTCGGGCGCCGCCAGCTTGATGTTGGTGTAACGGCCCTTCTCGCTGTCCCGGCGGCCGACCTCGATCATGCCCAGGATGCCGCAGAAGAAGTTAAGCGATTCGTCGATATCCGAGATCCGGATCGCGCTGTGGAGATATCGCACCGTGGAGCTCCAAGAGATGTTGTGGCAAGAGCGCCCTAGGGTGTTACACCTGGGCGGTGAATGCAAACCCGCTTTTTCGGATTTTTGACGGGCGATGACCGCGACATGAGCCAATCGAGCCCCGCCGCCGAAGCCGCCGGCCATGAACAACTTTCGTTCGCGGCCCTGCGCCATCCCGACTGCCGCAACTACCTGCTGTTCGCCGCCGTGGCAATGATGGCCGACAACATCGAACACGTCATCAGCTATTGGATCATCTTCCAGAAATTCCATTCCCCGGCACTCGCCGGGGTCGCCGTTCTCAGCCACTGGCTGCCCTTCCTCCTGTTCTCCATCATTTCGGGCGCGCTGGCCGACCGATTTGATCCGCGCCGCATCATTCAGCTCGGCATGGTCATGTTCATGACCGTCTCGATCGCCTGGGGGGTGCTGTTCGCGACCGATTCGCTGGAACAGTGGCACGCGGGGGTGCTGCTGGTGACCCATGGCATGGCCGGCGTCCTGTGGGGGCCCGCGTCCCAGCTGCTGATTCACGACATCGTCGGCCCCGCCCATCTGCAAAGCGCGATCCGCTTGACCTCGACCTCGCGCCAACTGGGCGTTTTGATGGGCCCGGCCATCGGCGGCGCCCTGCTGCTGATCCTGGGGCCGGCCACCGGCATATTTCTCAATGTGTTGTTCTACCTGCCGCTGATCTACTGGTTGTGGAAGGCGCCCTACGGTCCCCGCTTCCGCCAAGGGGAGAGCCGCCGGCGCGCGTCCATGCGCGGCTTCGGCGATATCATCTCGACCTTCCGCGCCATCGCCGGTAATTCCACCATCGTGTCCATGGTCATCCTCGCGGGGCTTGCCTCGCTTTTCGTCGGCAACGCCCATCAGGCACAAATGCCGGAATTCGCCAATGACCTCGGCTTTGGCGACACCGGCCTGTATTACAGCGTGCTGCTGGCGGGCAATGCAGGAGGCGCGTTAATCGCCGGAATCATCTTAGAGAGCCGGAGCCTGCTGCCGGCCAATCCCCGCACCACCATGGTGCTGGTGATGCTGTGGTGCTTGGCCATCGGCGGCTTCGCCATGACCGGCAGCTATCCGCTGGCGGTGGCGGCGCTGTTCGTCGCGGGGTTCCTCAACCTTTCCTACAATTCCATGGCCCAGACCCTGGTCCAGCTGCACGCGCCCCAAGAGATCCGCGGCCGGGTGATCGGCCTCTACGCCATGTCGAGCAACGGGCTCAGGGCATTTTCAGGCATCACCGTCGGTTTCGGCGGTGCCCTGATCGGCGTTCATTGGTCGCTGGGGTTGAGCGCCACGGCGCTTTTGGCGGCCATGGTGGCGCTCATGTGGTTCACCGCCTGGACCACCGCCAAACAAAGCACCGGTTAACGGCCCAACGGGGTACGCCGCGTTGGGATAAAATCACCCCAGTCATTTGGTTCAATTTGGCCGGAAAATGCGCTAGGCTTGTGTCGAGAGACGGCCCGTTGGGCCGGGCCGGGGGCCATGCCGCCCTGGTGTAGATCCATGGGAGGATCGCCATGAGCCAGATGGTTGTCACGCCCTTGTCCGACGCGCTCGGCGCGGAAGTCACCGGCATCGACGCGGCAAACCTCGACGACGCAACCTTCGGCCGGCTGCGCGACGCGCTTCACGACAACATCGTCTTGGCGGTGCGCGGCCAGGCGCTCGACCCCGCCGCCCAGACCGATTTCACCCGCCGTTTCGGCGAGATCCAGTACCACATCAATTCCGAATACAAGATGGAGGACCAGCCCGAGGTGCTGATCCTGTCGACGGAAATCATCGACGGCAAGAACGTCGGCATCCCCGACGCCGGCAGTGACTGGCATTCCGACCATTCCTACGTCGATCGCCCCACCGCCTACACCATCTTGCAATCGGTCATCGTGCCCAAGGTCGGCGGCGACACCGAATGGGTCAACATGGTGACGGCCTATGAAACCCTTTCTGATGAAATGAAGGCGCGCATCGACGGCCTGATCGGCATCCACAGTTTCAACCGCACGCGCAACCCGCGCATGAAAAGGCCCACACGCCATCAGAACGAAGCTGAATATTATGCCGAGATTTCGCCACCCGACGCCTTTCACCCGATCGTCCGCACCCATCCCGCGACCGGGCGCAAGGCGCTGTACGTCAGCCCGCGCTTCACCATCGGGATCAGGGACATGATCGAGGCCGAGGCCCAGCCCCTATTGGACGAGTTGTTCGCGCAGTTCGCCAATCGCGATCTGGTCTATCACCACAATTGGCGGCCGGGCGATTTGGTGATGTGGGACAACCGCCAGACCCTGCACCTCGCCTGCGGCGGCGTGATTGCGCCCGAGGTCAGGCGCCTGCACCGCACCACGGTGCTGGGCGAGATTCCTTTTTGACGCGTAATTTCGCACAATTTATGGTAGGTCACATAAAACCAGATAGGGAGAACCGTTATGACGCTTAAACGAATTTATTCCGCATTGGTCCTGGCGGCCCTGGCCGGCGTCGCCATGGGCGCCGCCCAAACCGCGTCGGCCGCCGAGTTCTACAAGGGCAAGCGCATTAGCCTGATCGTCGGCTACACCGCCGGCGGCGGCTACGACACCTATACCCGGCTGCTCGCCCAATACATGAAGAAGCATATTCCGGGCAACCCCAGTATCATCGTCAAGAACATGACCGGCGCCGGAAGTATCAAGGCGGCAGCCTACATCGCCAACATCGCGCCCAAGGACGGCACCGTGTTCGGGACCTTTTCCCGCTCGATCGCGCTTTCCAAGCTGCTCAAGCTCATCAAGGTCCCGTTCGACCCGTTCAAGCTGACCTATCTCGGTAGCCTGTCGAGCTTTAAGAACGACGCCTACATGATCCTGGTGCGGGCCGACACGCCCTTTAAGACCATCAAGGATCTGCAGGACCCCAGCATGCCGGTGGCAATCTTAGGCGCGACGGCGCCCGGATCGACGGGTTACGACGTGCCGTTCATGCTGAAAACGGTGCTGGGGCTGAGGATCAAGATCATCGCCGGTTACCCCGGGTCCAGGCAGACCGGGCTGGCGTTCGACCGCAACGAGACCAACACCCAGTCCCAGGGGCTTTCTTCGATCCGGGCGACACAGCCCCATTGGATCAAGGACAAGAAGGTGCGCTTCCTGCTGCAATACGGGCGCC
>JAPUGG010000052.1 GCA_027292975.1 Alphaproteobacteria bacterium
CACCGGTTGGCACGAGCCGTCGACCACGACTGAATTGCTCATCAGCCGGAAGGCCATGGACGGCCTGCCGTCCGACATTCAGGCCATCGTCAGGAATGTGGCGGCAGCTGCGAATATCATCGCCCATACCTCGGCCGAGGCCCAAAATGGCGATGCGCTGACGGATCTCGTAGACAACTATGGGGTCAAGGTCCGGCAACTGCCTGACGACGTGATCGCGGCCCTTCGCACGAAGACCGCCGAAGTGCTCAGCAGCACGGCGGCAGGGGACCCGCTGTTCGCGAAGGTATTGAAATCCTTCAAAGATTTCCAAACCAAGCATGACAAATGGGCGAACTCCAGCGAGCGTCAGTACGCAGTACGCGTTCGCGGCGGCTGATGGAAGTTTGGCGCCGCGTCCAGCTTTGGGTGCGGAACCAAGACCATTTGAACACAAAAATTCGAAATTCAAGGGCCCACTTTGGGAGACCGGCATCATCCGGTCTCCCGGTCTTTTGCGAGCCGTGTGTTATCAGGCACAATAGCGACATGGAGTGACACCGTTCGGCGGACGGAGGAATCTATTGAGCCTTCGGCAGATTTATTTTTTGTATCTATATCCGGACGGTCGTATCGACCGCCGGACGTTTGTCCTTGGCTTGGTTCCGTTATTGATCGCGGGCGTGGGAGTGCATCTGGTTTTTTCCATGAACCGGCCGGTTTGGTTTTTCTTCGATGTGTTTCTGATTCTTTTTGCCCTTGTTCTCACCGTCAAGCGATGCCTCGACCGACACAGGCCGGGGTGGTTTTTGGGTTTGGGTTTGGCGCCCGTCGCCTGGCTGGTTGCCGTTCTAGACCCGAAGCTGGTCCGGGAACTGGACATGACCAACCCGGATTTATGGATCGCATTGGCCGCGGTTTCAACCGGGTTGACCGTCTGGGTAGGGGTCGAATTGTTCTTGTTTCCGGGGCGGGCCACTGTTCCAGAGGAGCCCGGGCGAAAGGGGCCGTCAGACATTACCTTACCGGGAGGCATTGACGCCTTTGTCGACGGTGTCGGACGCGTTGCCGCCTGGTTCTGCATTGCCCAGGTCTTGCTGGTCGGCAACAACGTAATTCTGCGCTACATGTTCCGCATTGGTCCGGTGTCGTTGCAGGAACTCGAATGGCACTTGCTATCACCCATCGCCTTGATTGGCATGTGCTATGCCCTGAACCAAAAGGACCATGTGAAGGTCGATATCTTCTACGATAAATTCTCGCATCGAACCAAGCAACTGGTCGAGATACTCACGGCGGTTATCGGCATTGTTATTGCGCTTCTGATAGTCGATTTGACGATGGACTTTGTCGCCCGGGCCTATGCGGTGGATGAAGGCTCACCCGATCCCGGAGGATTGCCGCACCGCTGGCTGCTCCGCTCGTTCATTCCCATCGGGTTTCTTATCTTTGCCCTGCAATCCTTCGGCAATTTGTTGAAAGTCGATTGGCCCGCGCTACGGCGCGGGACGAAGACGGCCTGATTGGATCGCGGGGAAATGTTCGAATTCATATACGAAGCCATATTGGCGCTCGGCGATCTCACCGGGCTGGAAGACATGATCTTTCCCATCCTGATGGCGCTGACCCTGTTGGTATTTCTGTTTATCGGCATGCCGGTGGCCATAGCCCTGGCCGCCGCCGGATTTCTGTGGGCTTTCCTGGGGGACGAGTTCGGGCTGTTTAGCCTGCTGCCGGCGCGCATTTTCGGTGTCATGGAAAATCAGACTCTGATGTCCATCCCGTTGTTTGTATTCATGGGCGTGATGTTGGAACGCTCCAAGGTGGCGGAAGAACTCTTGGATGTCATCGGCCACGTCATGGGCCCTTTACGGGGCGGCATGGGATTGGCGATTATCCTGATCGGCGTTCTGATGGGAGCCAGCACTGGTATTGTCGGGGCGACGGTGGTGACCCTCGGACTATTGACGCTGCCGAAATTCCTGGCGCGCGGATACGATAAGTCACTTGCCTGTGGCACGATCTGCGCGTCGGGCACCCTGGGCCAGATCATCCCGCCGTCGCTGGTTCTGATCCTGCTGTCGGATATTCTCGGCACGGGCCTCGGGACCCTGTTCGCGGCGGCGATGATTCCGGGCCTGCTCCTGGCCACGTTGTTTGCCATTTATATGCTTGGCGTCGGGTTCTTTTTTCCAAACAAGGCACCGGCAATTCCCGTCGAGGAGCGCGCCGAAATACCGCCGTTGGCTTTGGCCCGCAAAGTGGTGGTTGTCGTGCTGCCGCCCATCGCCCTGATCTTCGCCGTGCTGGGTTCGATTATCGGTGGCATCGCGGCACCCACCGAGGCGGCGTCCATGGGTGGTGTCGGTGCGATCTTGGTGGTCTGGATGTCAGGGCGGATGACCATGAAAGTCATGATCGAAACCGTGCGCGGCACGCTCCGCATCAGCGCCATGGTTTTCTTCATCCTGATCGCCGCTCAGGCTTTTTCGCTCGCATTTCGGGCCTTGAACGGCGAGGAATTGATCGAAGCCATGTTCCAGTTGGTGCCTGGCGGTGTCGGAGCGCGCATCGTCTTCGTGCTGTTTGTGCTGTTTCTGCTGGGGTTCTTTTTGGAATGGATCGAGATCTGCTACATCGTCTTGCCGCTGTTTTGGCCGGCCCTTGAAAAGGCCGGGGTCAATCCGGTTTGGTTCGCCATCCTTGCGGGGATCAACCTGCAAACCTCCTTCCTGACACCGCCTGTCGGCTGGTCGCTGTTCTTCCTAAAGGGCGTGGCCCCGCCGGAGGTTTCTTCCGCCGATATTTACAAAGGCGTGATCCCCTTCATCGTGCTTCAACTGGGCGGGCTGGTGTGCCTGTTTTACTACCCCGACCTGGCGCTTTGGCTACCCAGAGCAATCGGGTGGTAGAAGGTGGTTCACCGCTTGCATGTCGACCTGAGAACCGCTCCGCATGCCACGAAACAAAACTCGAGCTTAGATTCGAGCGTTCTGGACACGAACCAATGAGGGCAACTTGCTTCAAACACTGAAAGTCAATCGAGGTGCGGTCGTCGCGCCCCATCATTTAGCCTCGCAAGCGGGTCTCAGGGTTTTGCAGGACGGCGGCAATGCTATCGAGGCCATGGTTGCGGCAGCTTCGACCATCGTCGTTGTTTATCCACATATGAATGCACTCGGTGGCGATAATTTTTGGCTCATCGCAAATCCTGGAAGCGACGTCGTGGGCATCGATGCTTGTGGCGGCGCGGCGACAAAAGCGGACATCGCCTTCTACCGGAACCAGGGTTTCGACACCATACCGTCCCGAGGCCCCCTGGCGGCATTGACAGTGGCAGGCGCCGTGTCGGGCTGGCAGGCCGCGTTGGAAATCAGCAAAAAATGGGGCGGGGGGCTTCCGCTTTCTCGGCTTCTCGAGGACGCCGAATATTACGCCCGTACCGGGTTTCCGGTGACCCGTAGTCAGAAATCGAACACCGCCGAAAAATATTTCGAGCTGAAAGGTATTTCGGGGTTTGTCGAAACCTATTTGTCCAACGGAAAACCGCCTGAAGTTGGCACGGTGTTCAAGAACCAAGCCTTAGCCGAGACCTTGGAACGGCTGGCCCGAGAAGGGCTCGACGATTTCTATCGAGGCAAGCTGGCCCGCGACATTGTTGCCGATCTTGAAAGCGCTGGTAGCCCCGTATCCACTGACGATTTGGCGCGCCATCGTGCGCTGGTTGTGGCGCCACTGGAAGTAGGGCTCGCTTCGGGAACCGTCTACAATATGCCGCCGCCGACTCAGGGGCTGGCGTCATTGATTCTTTTGGCCGTGTTTGAGCGCCTAGGCGTAAATGATGCGGACGGCTTTGACTTCGTTCACGGACTCGTCGAGGCGACGAAATGTGCCTTTCGCGTCCGTGACGCCCACGTGACCGACCCTAAATACATGGACGTCGAGCCGGGCACCTTTCTGACCGCGGACGTTTTCGACGATATGGCGTCCTCGGTGGACGCGGCCAAAGCGGCCCCCTGGCCCGAGGCCGAACCCGGCGGCGACACCGTTTGGCTTGGTGCCATCGATGGGGAAGGCCGGGTCGTTAGCTTCATCCAGAGCGTCTATTGGGAATTCGGTTCTGGCT
>JAPUGG010000053.1 GCA_027292975.1 Alphaproteobacteria bacterium
TTCCATTTCCGCGAAGGTTGTCTCCAGATGCTTGGGATAATCCGCGATCACGCTTTGCAGAAGATCATCGGCGCGGGCGACGGCGTCATCGAGGGTAAGGGGCAGCATGGTGGACCTCAGGAGTAAAGAAGGGCGTCGATGTCGTGCTGTTGCAAGCCACTGTCGCATCGGCGTTCGATGCCGTCATATTTGACGTTTCCCCGCCGCCGCCGGCATGGCCCGGTATAGGTAGGCTTGATGATGATGGGCCGCGGATGAAAGATCGCCGCATCCAGTTTTTCGAAAAGCGATTGGGGCGACAACGGTTTGGTCAGGACCTCCGACACCCCGGCATCGCGCGCCTCGACGATCAGGTCATTTTCGGTATGGCCGGAGCAGAAGATGATGGGGATATCGGGCCTTGGGCATTGCGGGCCGGTCCGGACCATGAGGACGAATTCTATGCCGCTCATGCCCGGCATCAGCCAATCGACGATCAAGCAGTCGATTTTGCTCAAGCGGATCTTGCTGAAGGCGTCCTTGGCGTTTTCCGCGTGCAGGATCGCGCCCACGCCGAAGGCCCGCAGCATGTGGCCGATGAGATTCCGCATGTACTGGTTGTCGTCGACCACGAGAATCGTGGTGTCCGAGAAGTCGACGGCTTTTTCCGACACGTTGCTTTCCTCCCAGGCACGACACAGATCTCCCGAGGGAGTCATGGGACGCCCTGTATACGCTTAGAGGACTAGATATAATAACTTAGTCTTGAGCAATTATTAACGGTGAACGTTCCCATGAGCGGCTTGCCTGTGTTATCGATCTCCGAGAGATGAAAGTGAGGACAGTTGTTGGGCCAGCCCACCATCGACATATTTTCGGACCCCATTTGCCCCTGGTGCATGATCGGCAAGCGGCGGTTGGACCGGGCCCTGGGAGAGATGCGCCAAGCGACACCCGGGTTGGCGCCGAGCATCCACTGGCGGGTTTTTCAGTTGAACCCGACCATGCCGGCCGACGGCATGGACCGGTCCGCTTATCTGGCCGCGAAGTTCGGTGGCGCCGAGCGGGCCGGAGAGGTTTATCGCGAGATTCGAAGGGAAGGCCTGGCAGAGGGGATCACTTTTGCTTTCGACCGCATCAGGCGGACGCCCAATACCTTGAAAGCCCATGCCTTGATCGGTCTCGCCCATGGCGAAGGAGGTTCCTCGGAGATGGCCGAGCGCCTGTTTCAAGCCTACTTCCTTGAAGGGTTGGACATCGGCCAGGCGGCGGTGCTGGAGGGGCTGGCCGCGGAAGTCGGGCTCGCCATGCAAAGCGTGGCATCTTGTCTTGCCGATGACGGCGTTTCTGACGGCCTGCGCGCCGAGGATGCCGCGGCCCGGGCCAGGAGTATCTCCGGTGTGCCGTTTTTCGTCATCGACGGCCGTTATTCGCTCTCGGGCGCGGTGGCGCCGGAAGTTCTCATGCGGGCGATGGAACTAGCACTAGCCGCTCAGGCCGCCCCTTGAGGGGGAGCCCCGGGGCCCGCCCCGGCGATAAGTGCCAGGGCATCCAACTCGCGGGCCAACCCCTTGACCTGATCGGCGGGGCTCGGCCAGTCGCGCCGGATCACCAGGGTGTGGTCGGGCCTGAGCCGCATGGCGCCGGGCGATGCCGCGATGGCGGCGATCAGCCCTTCGGGGTTGGCGAAACTTGCCTTGCGGAACGAGATCAGGCAACCGCGCTTGCCCGCTTCCACCTTTTCCACGCCGGCTGCGCGGCAACCCTGCTTCAGGGTCACCACCGACAGCAGGTTTTCCACTTCCTCGGGCAGGGGGCCGAAACGGTCGATCAATTCGGCCGCGAAACTCTCCACCTGCTCGCCGGCAAGAAGCCCCGCGATTCGCCGATACAAGCCCAGCCTGAGGCCGAGATCGGCAACGTAGAGCTCCGGGATCAGAACCGGAATGTCGACGTTGACCTGGGGTGACCAATCGGTCTCCGTGGGGGCCGCGCCCTTGAGTTCGGCCACGGTCTCTTCAAGCATTTGCTGGTAAAGCTCGACCCCCACTTCGCGGATATGGCCCGATTGTTCCTCTCCCAACAGATTGCCGGCGCCCCGAATATCGAGGTCGTGGCTGGCGAGGGTGAACCCGGCGCCCAGGTTATCCAGGGTCTGCATCACTTCTAGACGTTTGGTGGCGCCGGGGGTCAACATGCGCCGCGGCGGCAGGGTCAGGTAGGCATAGGCCCGGACCCGGGACCGGCCGACCCGGCCACGGAGCTGGTAGAGCTGGCCCAGGCCGAACATTTCGGCGCGGTGAATGACGATGGTATTGACGTTGGGCAGGTCTAACCCGGATTCGATAATGTTGGTGCAGACCAGGACATCGAACGCGCCTTCCAAGAAGCCGACCATGGTCCGCTCGATCTCGGCCGACGGCATCTGACCATGCACCGCCCGGACCCGGGCGTCGGGCACGATGTCGGCGATCCGGGTGGTGACGGTGGGGATATCCCTGATGCGCGGGCAAACGTAGAAACATTGGCCGCCGCGATGTATTTCGCGTTTGAGGGCCTCACGGATGACCAGCGGGTCGTAGGGAAGAACGAAGGTTCGGATGGCCAGTCTGTCGACCGGCGGGGTGGCGATGATGCTCATGTCTCTGACGCCGGTCAGCGCCAGCTGAAGGGTGCGGGGAATGGGTGTGGCGGTCAGGGTCAGAACGTGGAGATTGCCGCGCAAATGCTTGAGACGTTCCTTATGGGCGACACCGAAATGTTGCTCTTCGTCGATGACCAGCAGGCCGAGATTGGCGAATTTGATCGAGGCGGCGAGAAGCGCATGGGTGCCGATGATGATATCGACCCGTCCCGATTGAAGGCGTTCCTTGACCTGCGCCGCCGCGGCCGGCGGGACCAACCGCGAGAGCTGGGCGATTTCGATGGCAAGGCCGCCGAAGCGCTGGGTGAAAACCTGGTAATGCTGGCGCGCGAGAAGCGTGGTCGGCACCACCACCGCGACCTGCACCCCGGACAGGACGGCGGTGAAGGCGGCCCGCAACGCCACTTCGGTCTTGCCGAATCCCACGTCGCCGCAGATCAGCCGGTCCATGGGTCTATGACCGGCCATATCGGCAAGGGTTTCGGATATGGCGTTCTGCTGATCGTCGGTTTCGCTATAAGGGAAGCGGGCGCAGAATTCGTCGTAATCGCCGTTGCCGGGGGTCATCGGCTTGGCCCGGGCCAGGGTGCGCGCGGCGGCGATCTTCAGCAACTCCTCGGCCATCTCCCGAATGCGGCCGCGGAGGCGGGATTTCTTGGCCTGCCAGGCGGCGCCGCCGAGCCGGTCCAGGGCCACCGTTCCCTGGTCCTCGCCATAGCGGCTGAGCACTTCGATATTTTCCACCGGCACGTACAGCTTGTCTCCGCCGCCATAGATCAGGCGCAGGCAGTCATGGGCGGCGGTACGGCGTCCTTCCGCGCCTGGAAGCTCAAGAGTTTCTAAACCTTCATAGCGGCCGATGCCGTGATCCAGGTGGACCACCAAGTCGCCTTCCTCGAGAGTGGCGAGCTCCGCCGTGAACGCCTCGGCGGCGCGTTCGCGCCTCCGCGGGCGGGCGAGCTTCTGTCCGAGAATATCGGATTCGGCGATGACGGCGAGGCCGGGCGCCGTGAATCCCTGTTCGATATCGAGTCCCAAGGCCGCGGGCACGCCGGCGGGCAGCGCCTCGACCTCGGTCCAATCGGCGCATACCGCGATATCGCGCAACCCGTGCTCCACGCAGAGCCTGCGGATGCGGACAAGACTGCCGGCGCTGGCGCAGGCGAGAATCACCCGCCGTCCCGCCTTCCGCGCCTCCCTGGCGAAGGCCACGGCGAGATCGAAGGGGTTGCCCTGGCTGGTCCGCGCCGCGGCGGCGAAACTGACGATCAGCCGCGCCCCGGCATCGATGGCGGGGAGCCCCGTCTCCGGGCGGGCAAAGGCATCAAAGCGGAGCAGCCCATGGCTTTCGATGGCCTTATCCCAGGCCTCATTGACCAGGTAGAGCCGTTCCGGCGGCAGCGGATTGTATATCTCGCCCCCCGTGTCGCCGGAGCCGTACCCCATGTCGCGCCGCGCGGCGTAATAATCTTCGATCTGTTCGAGGCGCAGGCTCAGGGCTTCCTCGGTTCCGGCGCCGAGGCTCACCGGGACGCCCGGCAGGTAATCGAAAAGGCTCGACATGGCAACGTGGAACAGCGGCAGCCAATGCTCCATGCCGGCGCTGCGTCGGCCCTCGGTTACCGATCGATAAAGCAGATCGCCCTCCCGGGCGGCGCCGAACAACTCCCGGTAGCCGCTCCTGAAGCGATTTATGCTGTCGTCGGTCAACAGCACTTCGCTGACCGGCTTGAGGATGACGCCATCGCCCTCCACCGCCCCCTCTCCGGCCCCCTCCCCCTTTCCCTCCCCGTCGCGCATGGTCATCTGGGTCAGGGGGTCGAAGCGGCGGATCTTCTCCACCACCTCGCCGAACAGGTCGAGACGCACGGGCTCTTGGAGCCCGGTTGGGAAGATGTCCACGATACCGCCGCGAATGGCGAATTCACCGGGTTCCATCACCGTTTCGGTGCGGCTGTACCCGTTGCGCGCGGCGAAGCCGAGAAACGCGTCGCGGTCGAACCCGGCCCCGGGCCGGATCGCCAACGCGGCCTCTTTGAAGGTGCTCGGTGCCGGCACCTTCTGCACCACAGCGTTGATGGTGGTCAAAACCGCAAAGGGGGACCGCGGCGCGGGGTCTTTCCCGCCAAGGCGCCGCGCCAGGGTCCACAAAGTATCGATGCGCCTTGCGGCGATGCCGCCGTTGGGCCCGACGCGGTCGTAGGGAAGGCAGTCCCAGGCGGGATAGAGCAGCAGCTCGATTCCGGGCGCGAGCACCCGAAGGGCTTCGGCCATCCGGTCGAGCGCGCGGTCGTCCACCGCGACATGGACGAGGGATTCAAGGGTGGCGTCGCGAAACCGCTCGGCCAGCCAGAACGCATCGACCGCTCCGGGCGCACCGGAGACCGCCACTTCACCGGAAAATTCGCCACTAATATTATTCAAATTCAATGCTCTATAAGAATATTCTTAAATGTCACAAGAAGATCGAAAACCGTTCCCCCAAGGTGATTAGGCGCCGCGGCGCGGTCCGAGATCCAGTCCATCAGATCGGCGTCGGTTTGCCCCACCAGGGCCTCGAACTGATCGAGCTCTTCGCCGTCGAAACGCTCCAGGTGGGCCTGAGCGAATCCACCGAGCAGCAAGTCGCTCTCCTGGGTGCCCCGATGCCGGGACTGATAGAGGAGGCGTTTGCGTCTGATGGCGAGGTCATCCATCTCGGGTCCTCCGTCCGCGCACGACAAACCTCGTCCCCGGCCAGTGACAGGGGGCGATGGCGTGGGTAGGATATAAGCCTTCCAAGCGGTCCTGTCAGCCATCCTCGTGCGGAACGGCGGTTCATGCGCCCCGAAATCCTCTATCCCCTGTTCAAGACCTTGAGAACCTTGCCGGGGATCGGACCGCGCAACGCCAAGCTGGTGGAACGTGTCGCCGGCGGTCGCCACGTGGTTGACCTGCTGTGGCATCTCCCCACCGGCTTGATCGACCGCAGCTTCCAGCCGCTGGTCCGGGACGCCCCGGCCGGGCGCATCGCCACCCTCTTGGTGACCGTCGACAAACACGTCCCCGCCCCCAACCGCCGCCTGCCTTACAAGGTGCTATGTTCCGACCACAGTGGCACCGCCGAACTGGTGTTCTTCCACGCCCGGCCGGACTGGTTGGAAAAGACGCTCCCCATGGGCGCCCAGCGGGTGGTGTCGGGCAAGGTCGAGCATTACCGCGGCGCCGTGCAGATCACCCATCCCGACCATATCGGTCTGCCCGAGGATCGCCATTCCCTGGCCGGGATCGAGCCGGTCTACGGCCTGACCCAGGGCCTGTCGCCGAAGACCCTCGGTCGGGCCATCGGCGCGGCGCTGGCGGCCGTGCCCGAGCTTCCCCAATGGCTGGATGAGGCGCACCTGGGGCGCGAAGGCTGGGCGCCCTGGAAGGATGCTCTTCTGACCGCCCACACCCCGGAATCCGAAAGCGACCTCGATTCCCTGACCGCGTCCCGGCGGCGGCTGGCCTACGACGAAATGCTGGCCAGCCAGTTGGCCATGTCCCTGGTGCGTCTGCACATGCGGCGCCAGGGCGGGATCGCCACCTTATCCGACGGCGCCTTGCGCGCGCGCGCCGTGAAAAGCCTGCCTTTCACCTTGACCGGGTGCCAGCAAACCGCCCTGGGCGAGATCCTTGGCGACATGGGGGCGGAGCTGCGCATGCTGCGGCTTCTTCAAGGCGACGTCGGCAGCGGCAAGACGGTGGTGGCAGCGCTGGCCATGGTCGAAGCCATTGGCGCCGGCCGCCAGGCGGCGATGATGGCGCCGACGGAAATCCTCGCCCGCCAGCATCTTGCCGCCATGGCCCCGGTGTTCGAGGCGGTGGGGGCCAAGCTCGCCTTGCTGACCGGCCGGCATAAGGGCGCGCCGCGCCGGCGCCTGCTCGAAGACCTGGCGTCGGGTGAACTCGACGCCCTGGTTGGCACCCACGCGCTGATCTCCGAAGATGTCGTGTTTGCCGATCTCGCCCTGGCGGTGGTCGACGAACAGCAGCGTTTCGGTGTCGCCCAGCGGCTGCAGTTGGCGGGCAAGGGGCGCGGCACCGACGTTCTGGTGATGACCGCGACCCCCATTCCCCGCACCCTGACCCTGATGGCCTATGGGGATTTGGACATTTCCCGCCTGACCGAGAAGCCGGCCGGGCGCCCGCCGGTGGACACCAGGACGGTGCCGCTGGCGCGCCTCGACGAGGTGATATCCGGGATCGGCCGGGCCATCGGCGGCGGCGCCCAGGGGGGGCGGCAGGTGTTCTGGGTGTGCCCCCTGGTGGAAGAGTCGGAAGCCATCGACCTGGCCGCGGCGGAGGAACGCTCAGGCGCCCTCGCCCGCCTCTTCCCGGGCTTGGTCGGGCTGGTCCACGGCCGCATGAAGGGGCCCGAGAAAGACGCCGCCATGTCGGGGTTCGCCGAAGGCCGTATCCGCATCCTGGTGGCGACCACGGTGATCGAGGTGGGCGTCGACATCCCCGAGGCGACGGTGATGGTGGTCGAGCATGCCGAACGTTTCGGTCTTGCCCAGCTTCACCAGCTGCGCGGCCGCATCGGCCGGGGCAGTGAAAAATCGACCTGCCTGCTGCTCTACGGGCAGGCCCTGACGGCGACGGCGCGCGAGCGCCTCAAGATCCTGCGCCGGACCGAAGACGGTTTCGCCATCGCCGAGGAGGACCTGCGCCTGCGCGGCGCCGGGGAAATCCTGGGGACCCGGCAATCGGGATTGCCCGCCTTCCGGGTGGCCGATATCGCCGCCCATGGCGACTTGATGCAAACGGCACGGGACGACGCCGCGCTGATTCTGGACAAGGACCCGGGCCTGGCCACCGCCCGGGGCGCGGCGCTCCGGGTGCTGCTCTACCTGTTCGAGCGGGACGCCGCGGTGGGCTATGCCCGGTCGGGCTGATCGCGGCGCCCCGGTTGGCTATTCCCGGGATCGCGTCCCTTGTGACGTTCGCGCAGGATATCGAGATCCTCGAAGATCTTGGCCGAGACCCGGGGCGTGTTCCTGACTTCGAGCGGACGGACGTCCTCGGGGGTGACGATGCCACCCGACATGACCATCTTGATGCCCTCCTCCACCGTCATGTCGAGGACGACGACGTCGTCTTCGGGTATGAAAAGTAGGAATCCCGAGGTTGGGTTGGGGGTGGTCGGCAGGAAGATGTTGAGCACCTTTTCCTTGGTCAGGTTTTGCACCTCGCCCAGGGTTTCGCCGGTCAGGAAACCGAGCGCCCAGATGCCGCGCCGCGGGTATTCCACCAGCACGACCTGGCGAAAGGCCTCCGACTGATGGCTCAGTAAGGTCTCGAACACCTGTTTGAAGGTGGCGTGGATGCCCCGGATGATGGGCATGCGTTCGAGCACCCGTTCAAAAATTCGCAGGAAGAACCGGCCCAACAGGTTCGCCGTCAACGCGCCGATGAGGACCAGGCCAATGAGGACGATGATCAGGCCGAGGCCGGGAATGGCGAACGGCAGATAGGCTTCGGGATTGTATTTCAAGGGGACCAGCGGCATCACCCGGTCGTCGATCCAGGTCACGAACAACCAAGAGAGCCAGACCGTGAGGCCGATGGGCGCGGTCACCAGGATTCCGGCGATCATGTAGTTGCGCAGGCGATGGAGGATTCGGGCACTGAGCGACGTCGCCCGCGCAGCGGTGCGCGGCGGTCCGGGGCCGCCGTCTCGCTTCAGCTCATCGTCGCTCATGGCACTGGGGCGGACGCTCCACCGGGTGCCTCAATTGAGGCCGGCGCGGCGGGAGTACTGCCCGTCGGAAAATCCCTCGAAGATATCGCCGACATCCGGGTGATCGATGGGTTCTCCGGAAATGTCGCGCTCTAAGTTGCGCTCCGCGACATAGGTCCAGTGCTCGGCGTCATGAACCAGGACGTGGTACCAAGGCGCATCCTTGGGCGGCCGGGAGCCCGCCATTTGCTCGTACCATTCCCGGGAACCCTGGTAGCTCGCGTCGACGTCGGCGACGACGCCGCGGTAGTCGAACAGCTTATGGTGAATGGGCTGGCCCACGTGGAAACGGGCAAAGGACTTCTTCATGGGGTTACTCCAAAAGGGGACGGGTCGACCGTCTATATAGGCAATTGCCAAGCCGGGAACCATGGAATAGTTATGCCGGTGACGCTAGCACCCGGGCGCCGCCGCGTAAATCAACTTAAATTCAATTGGTTAATGCCGGCGCGCCACCTCGGTAAACCGTCCCTTTAACCGAAAATTCACCAATATTTCCTAGGCTTTGGGCCGGAGGTCGCAGCCATGCAATTTAAATTCTTGGGGCTTCGGGGGGCATTGATTGCCGCCTTGGCATTGGCTCTCGGGGCCTGTGTCCTGCTCAACGACACGCCGGCCCAGGTCGGCAAGACCGTGACCATCGACGACCAAGGACGCAAGGTGACGGTCTATCGCATCTGCGAGACCAAGCGCCTGCCCTTGTCCCTTGCCACCCGCACCGACTGCCATTCCGAAAAGATCGTTCACAACTATTGTTACCGTTCCATCGGCAAGATCGATTGTTACGATAAGCCGATCCCCGGCCGGGTCAGAATCGAGACCGAACAATGAGCGCACGAGGCCTTCCCATAGCGGCAACGGACACTTTGATATTCCCAAAGGTGAAGCCCAAGGGCAAGGGAGCCGCCAAGCGCATGGCCAGGACAGTCGAGTCGAAGGCGGCACCTCAACAGGGCGCGCGAATTTGGACGGCGTGCTATGTCTATGCCGGCGTTGGCGGGACCGCCGGCATGACGATCCGCAAGGTTCGCGCGTGCGATGGCGAAAAGGCCAGGGAAATCGCCCTGAAGAGCCCGCCCGGCGAAGAGTTCATGTTGACCATCGTCCCCGAATCCGATGAACAATTCCTGGGTCAGGTCCGCCTCAAGGCGATCTCCGCCGCGGAAAACATGGCCTGAGCCGGCGCGTGGCCCACGCCCTTGGGCGCCTTTATCGCGTCCCGGCCCGCGCCTGCCCTGGAAACCGATTTACACCCATCAAATTGATTCAATTTGGCCGCAAAGTGCTCTAGACTCGACCTCCCCTGTTTCGCTGAAGGAGGCGGCCATGTACGTCGAATCCGTCCTCAAGATTAAGGGTACCAACGTCGTAACAGCGAACCCGGACATGCCGGTCAACTTGGTCGCCAAGCTCCTGGCCGATGCCGGGATCGGCGCGGTGGTGATCAGCGCCGACAATGTCCGCGTCGAGGGCATCCTTTCGGAACGCGACATCGTCGCCGCCATCGCGTCCAAGGGCGAGGCGGCGCTCGGGATGCCGGCATCGGCCCTGATGACCCGCGAGGTCGTGACGTGCGCGCCCGACGATCACATGGCCAGCCTGATGGCGGTCATGACCGAAAAGCACATCCGTCACCTGCCGGTCCTGATCGATGGCGGGCTGGCGGGGATCATTTCCATCGGCGACGTGGTCAAGTGCCGCGTGCAAGAGGCAGAATCCGAGGCCGCGGCGCTCAGGAACTACGTGACCCAGGGCTGAACTGGCCTTTCCATGCCCTCCTGTGGGTTGTCTTAAATTGAAATCAGAGTGTCCGAATTAGGACAGCACACTTTCGGGGCACTGACATATGTCTGCTTTTAGCCAAAAGCGGACATAAACTACTCCGCTGGTTTCTGCTCAAGGTGTTTAGTTCGGATCGCTTCGGCATGACGAATTACACGCTGGAAAGCGGCGACATATTGCTCAAGCAATTCACGGTCCGCATTAGGAAAAGACGGTAATTTAATTAGCGTCTCGTTTGCTGCCGTAGTCTGCGGCAGGTCTTTGGCGTGATATTTCGGTGGCGCGAAATCGGGCGGCAGACGTGCGATATCCAGTGCGTGCCCCTCTGTGAAAAAAGGCTGTTGGTGCACGAGCGGATAACGCGGACGCGCGATCATGCATCCTTCTGCCTCCAGTGCAGACACGAGCATCGGCAATGAGATTGGGATGCGGGCATGATCGTAACGGATGATGTACTCGAAGTAGACTCGGTGGATATGTTCCGGGGGCAGGTAGGTGTGAAAACCAAGCGCTTCGAGATGCTTAGAAAGAAATACAAGGTTATTATTTCGCCGGCGGTTTCGTTCAGGCAAGTGGCGCAGTTGCACACGTGCTAAGGCTGCCGACATCGGCGCGATCCGTGTCTTGATTCCAAAGCTCGTCGCGGCAAAGCGCTGTGCAGGAGTTTTCAGTTCTATTATTCGAGTTATGTCGCCGAAACAAACTGCCCGCTCGTAATATTCATAATCGCGAGCCAGAAAGATGCCTCCCTCACCCGCAGGGGCCAGTTTGTCGCCCTGGAGGCTGAAAACGGTAATGTCGCCCAACGATCCGCATGCCTTGTCCCGCCAAAGCGCACCATGGGCGTGCGAAGCATCTTCGATAATCTTCAAATCGTGTTTTTCTGCTATCGAATATAGCTCGGTCATTTTGCTGGGTAGCCCCCAGAGATGGACGACTACTATCGCGCGGGTGCGTGACGTGATTTTTTTTTCGACATCCATGGGATCAAGCCCGAGGCGGTCCGGCTCGCTTTCGCAGAATATCGGTATAATTCCATGCCATAACATTGGTAGAACCGAGGCCCAAAACGTCGCAGAAGGGACCAATATTTCGTCGCCCGGCTCAAGATCAAGGGCAAAAAATGCAGCCAAAAGGGCAGCGGTGCCGCTGTTGTGGGCAAGGGCGTATGGCATCCCCGTAAACTTCGCATAGTCTGCTTCTAATTCATGAATGACGGGGTGGGTGGAAATATTTCCGTCCCGGATGATTTGGAGGACCGCCTCCTCATCCTCACGTGTGAGCTCGGGCCAACGGGTCGCCCGTTCTTGGTCCAGCGTCACTAACGGCCTGCCACCGAGGATAGCCGGGAGGTCATTTACCGCTGTGGGCATCCCAGTTTTTCCTAAAATTATTAAAGCGCATTCAGCACCTGATCGAACCGCCTTGCCAACCCGGTGTGGCGGGCCCCGGGTGTTGACATTAGTGGGACACGACGAGGCGCACGGACTCGAACCGCGGACCTACTGATTACAAAGCAGCCACACCGACCATCCGATGTGGGGCAGAAGTGGGCGAAAGCGTTCTGGTGGTAGCATAGTGGTAAAAGATTGCACCATGCGCCCGGCTAGAAACCCCCTAACTAATTGAAAATTATGGAGGGCCGGGAGGGAATTGAACCCTCGACCCGCTGCTTAAAAGGCAGAAACCGCCCCTTAACACCCCCTAACAATGCAGAACGTCATAGGGTGGAAAACCCCCTGTCTTCCTTGCATTATCCCCATTTATGGCTCACAGTCCCTAACATAAGGTAACAGGGTAAAACACCCGAAAGTGTTACCTTGGTGTTACCTTGAGG
>JAPUGG010000054.1 GCA_027292975.1 Alphaproteobacteria bacterium
GTCATCCGGTCGTTGATGCCGTTCCTGTGGTCGGCCAACGGCTTGGAACTCCGTGCCCGGGTAGTGATCGCGCTGGCCATGCTGGGCCTCGCCATCGCCGCCAATGTCAGCGTGCCCCTGGTCTATAAGGAGGCGGTGGACGCGCTCACCCCCGGCAAGGAATTGGTGTTGGCGTTGCCGCTGGCCATGATCGGGGCCTATGGGCTGTTGCGGCTGGTTTCCGTGGCGTCGGGCGAGATCCGCGACGCCATCTTCGCCAAGGTGACCCAGCACGCCATCCGCACGGTGGCGCTCCGGGTGTTCGAGCATCTTCATCGGCTTTCCCTACGCTTTCATCTCGACCGCCAGACCGGCGGCCTGTCGCGGGCCATCGAGCGCGGCACCAAGGGGATAGAGTTCACCCTGGCCTTCATGCTGTTCTCCATCATTCCCACCCTCATCGAGATCCTGGTGGTCTGCGTCATCCTGTGGGCGCTCTACGATTTCTGGTTCGCCCTGGTGACCTTCATCACCATCGGGTCGTACATCGGGTTCACCCTGATGATCACCGAATGGCGCCTGCGCTTCCGCCGCGAAATGAACGCCCGCGACCAGGAGGCCAGTACCCGGGCCATCGATTCGCTTATCAATTTCGAGACGGTGAAGTATTTCGGCAACGAAGCCCACGAGGCCAGGCGCTACGATCGCGCGCTCGCCCGCTACGAGGTGGCGGCGGTCAAGAACAAGACCTCGCTGTCGCTCCTCAACGTCGGCCAGGCGGCGATCATCGCGGGCGGCCTCACCGGTGTCATGATCATGGCCGGGGTAGGGGTGACCGGCGGCACCATGACATTGGGCGATTTCGTCCTGGTGGTGACCTACCTGATGCAGCTTTACCTGCCGCTGGGGTTCCTCGGCTACGTCTACCGCGAGGTCAAGCAGTCCCTGACCGACATGGAGGCGATGTTCGACCTGGTCCAGGTGCCCCCCGACGTGTGCGACCGGGAAGGCGCGCCGCCGCTGGTGCTTTCCGGCGGCGAGGTGGTGTTCGACGACGTGTCGTTCGGCTACCGGCCGGACCGGCCGATCCTGAAAAACGTGTCCTTCCGGGTGCCGGCGGGGCGCAAGGTCGCCATCGTCGGCCCCTCGGGCGCGGGCAAATCCACCATTTCCAGGCTTTTGTTCCGGTTCTACGACGTCGATGGGGGCACCATCGCCATCGACGGCCAGGATTTGCGCGACATCACCCAGGATTCGCTCCGCGGGGCCATCGGCATCGTCCCCCAGGATACGGTGCTGTTCAACGACACCGTCCATTACAACATCGCCTATGGCCGGCCCGGCGCCTCCGACGAGGAGATCAAGGAAGCCGCGCGCCTGGCCGCCATCCACGACTTCATCGCCTCGACCCCGGACGGTTACGAGACCCGGGTGGGCGAGCGCGGGCTTAAATTATCGGGCGGCGAGAAGCAGCGCGTCGCCATCGCCCGGACCATGCTCAAGCGGCCCACCGTTTTAGTTTTCGACGAGGCCACCAGCGCGCTGGATTCCCATACCGAAAAGGAGATCCAGGCGGCTCTCCGGGCGGTCTCGGTCGATCACACCACCTTGGTGATCGCCCACCGGCTGTCGACGGTGGTCGATGCCGACGAGATCATCGTGCTGGACAACGGCGCCATCGTCGAGCGCGGCACCCACCAAGCGCTGCTTGACGCCCATGGGCGTTACGCCGCCATGTGGGCGCGCCAGCAGGAAGCGGAGCAGTTGAAGGAAGCCCTCACCTTTGATCTAGGCGTTGCCCTGGCCCAGGAGGAAATGGCGAGCGAGGGCCTGTCTGAAGAGAATCTCAAGAAGATCTGAGCGGGGCCGGCGGGCTCAATAGGGCGCGTAGGATTTCTCATCGATCAGGTCGGAGCCGAGGGCCTCGTTGATCCTACGCTTGAGGCCGGCGCGCTGGTCGTTGGTGCGGTAGACGGACCGCGCCAGGGCGATGAAGGCCGCGCCGAAATCACCCTTGCGCTCAAGATCGCGGATGTCGTCCTCGATCACCCACAGTTTTTCGTTGATGGCCTTGAGCTCGGCGTGCAGGCCGCGCATCTCATCTGTGTCGGGGATCGCGCCCTTGGCCGCCTTGGCGAGTGACGCGAGCTCAATGTGGACATTGGCGCGCTTGGCCGCGTCCTTAATGCGCTGGGACTTGATCTCGAGGATGGTCAGCCGATCGACCACTTCGCCGGGCGAGATCGGGATAGTGATATTGGGACTGGGGTCAGCCATGACCGGCAAGGCGCCTTTCGATCATCCGGGATATGCGCCGAAACACGCCGTCCCAATCGCCGGGCCGAGTTTGGCGGTGCAGGGTCACAGTGGGATACCAGACGCTTTGCTCTCCCTCAAGCCCCCAGCGCCAGTCGGGCACCCGGGCGAGCGCCACGTGGGCCTCTGCGCCGAGCGCCCCGGCAAGGTGAACCAGCGCCGTATCCGAGCTCACCACCAGGTCGAGGGCTTCGATTACGGCGGCGGTTTCCATGAAGGCGCCGCCGGCGCCGTCGATCTCGGTGCCAAGGTCGATGAGGGGAAGGTCCGCCGGCCAGTCCGCCACTTGTTCGGCGCCCGCGCCCTTCTGCAGGGCCACCAGGGTGAGCCCGGGGAGGCGGGCCAGGGGCGCGAAGGCCTTGAGCGGGATCGAGCGGTCCGAATCCGCCTTGTAGCCGGGATTGCCCTGCCAGCAGACGCCGACCTTGAGGCCTCCCAAAGCGGTGAGCCGTGCGCCATAGGGGGCGAGGTACCGGGGGTCGGGCGCCAGAGTGCCGCCACGCGCCAGCGCGGCGGCGTCGAACAGCCCCAAGAGGTGCGGCAGGCTCATCATCGGCGCCCAGGCATCGATTTTTGGCAAGGCGTCCTCGAAGGCAATGGTTTCCGCCACCCCCCTCATGCGCCCGACGATGGGCCCCATGGCCTTGGGGCCCCGGTAGATCACCCGCGCGCCCAGCGCCGAGAGCTCGCCCGCAAACCCCATGAATAGGAAGGCATCGCCCATACCCTGCTCGTGGTTGACCAGAAGCCGCCGGCCTTGGAGCGAACCACCCGTCCATTCCGGCGCGTCAATCACGCCCGCGCCATAGCCCGGCATCCTGCGGCGCCATTCGAACGCCTCCCAGCCGCGCGTCCAACTGCCCGTCATCAGCAGATTGAGGCCGAGGTTCCAATGCAGCTCGGCGTGATCGGGGTGACCAGCGGGAAGCGCCGCCAAGGCGGCCTCGATCTCGGCGATGGCGCCGGCGACGTCACCGCCCGATTTCAGCGCCGTCGCCAGGTTCATGCGCGCCCCCCCATGGGCCGGGTCCAGCTCGAGGGTTTTGCGGAACCCCGAGATGGCGGCCTTGAGGTCCCCGTGGTCGAGCTCCGCGTTGGCCAGGTTGTAGCGAAAGGCCGGGTCATCGGGCCTGAGCGCGATGGCGTGGGCGAACGCCGCTGCGGATTCCTCATGCTTGCCCCGCTGCTTGTGGACGAGGCCGAGATTGGACCAGCCCTCGGCGAAGCCGGGATCGATAGTGACGGCGCGGGCCAGGCGGTCTGTGGCGTCGTCCAGCCGGCCCAGGCGCTTCAACGCGTTGCCCAGGTTGGACAGCGTCAGGGGCCGGTCGGGGGCCGCGTCGAGGGCGGCGACGTAGCGGGCCACCGCGTCCTCGGGCCGGCCGGCAAGGCCTAGTACATGGCCCGCGGAATGGAGGAAATCGGCGTTATCCGGGGCCAGCGCCAGCGCCTTGTCGATCAACTGCAGGGCACGGCCGGGCCGCCCCTTGTCGGCCGCGACGAGCCCCAAAAGATGAAGGGCGGCGGCGTCCTTGCCGTCTTTCGCCAGTGCCCGCTTATAGGCGGCCTCGGCCTTGTCCAGCCGGCCCACGCGATGATGGGCGAGCCCCGCCTCAACAAAGTCGCGGTGTTTGAGGGCCGCGGTCATCGCCGCGCCCGGGAAAGAACGGTTTGGCGCATGGGTGGGGATGCTAGGACCAAGAGGTTTACGAATTCTTTACCCTGTCGGCCCGGGAAAGCATATGACAGGGCCGGCCGGGGACGGTAATCTCCGGTGCGCGGGGCTGGGGGTCGCCATGGGCGCCGGCCCCGCCGCCGGCAAAAAGGGGTTGAGGCAGCCATGGCCATGAGGGGGTTTCACGGGATTTCGCGGTGGGGCGCCGTGCTCGTGTTGGCGAGCTGTTTGATGGGCGTCCTTGGCGCCGCGGGCATGGGGGCCCACGCCCAGGGGGCGGGGGATCTGTCCCAGGCGCCCACCGCCGAGCTCGAGGCGCTGGCCAAGACCCTGGAGAACGACGCCGAGCGCAAGCAGTTCCTCGACAACCTCAAGGGCTTGATCGCCGCGCGGAAGGCCGCCGCGTCGATCACCGCCAAGCCCGGAATCGGCGACGGGCTGGCCACGCGCGTGGCCGGCGCCATGTCGGCCTCCATGCAGGCGCTGGGCGCGCGGGTCACCGCCGTCATCGGGGTTCTCAGGGATGCGCCCCGCCTGGTGCCCTTGGCGGAGTCCTGGTTCACCACCGCCCCCAATCGCGATCGGCTGATCGGCCTGATCTGGCGATTGATCGTCGTCGTCGGCCTCGGCATGTTGCTCCAATTGCTGTATCAAAAGGCGACGGGGCACTGGCGGCGCGGGTTTGAGGAGGATCAAGATACGGCGATCGGCGGGCGCGCCGTCCGCTTTTCCCTGCGCACATCGCTTCTTTTCGGCGATGGGCTCGCATACGGCACCGGCGCCTACGGCGCCATTCTCGCCTTGCCCATGGAGGGCGCCGCCGGGGCGGTGCTTTTGGTCGGGGCCAGTTCCTTCTTCGTCGCCAAGTTGATCCTAGCCACCACGCGCGTGATCGTGGCGCCCGGGACGCCGCTATTGAGGCCGCTGCCCATCAGCGACGAGACCGCCAATTACCTGTTCCTTTGGGTGCGCCGCCTGGTGCGGATATTCGTCTATACCTTCTTCTTCCTGAAGGCGGCTCAACTGGCGGGGTTGCCGGATCCGGCCTATGGCTCGCTGGTCTATCTGGTGGGCTTCGTCCTGGTCGCCTTCCTGGAGGTATTCGTGCTGCAGAACCGCGCCCCGGTGGCCGCCGCGATCCGCGGCCGCGGACAGTCGGCGGGCGGCACCGGCGGCCTGCGCGCGCGCCTGGCCGGCAGCTGGCATCTCTTCGCCATGGGCTACATCGTCGCGGTATACGTGGTTTGGGTGTTCGAGGTCGAGGGCGGTTTCGCATTCCTGATGAACGCGACCTTCTGGACGATTGTCGCCCTCACCGCGGCCAGGATTCTAGTGATGGGCACGGCCCGCGGCATCGCCCGGCTGTTCGCCGTCGGCGCCGATCTCGAGGCCCGCTTCCCGGGGCTGGAATCACGGGCCAACCGCTACGTGCCGGCCCTCAAGGGCACCATCGCCTGGGCCGTGTATGTCGGTGCGGCCCTGGTGGTGCTCGACGTCTGGGGGGTGGATACGCTGGGCTGGCTCGCCTCGGAGGAGGGCACGGCGGCGCTGCGCACGGTGGTCACCGTGGGGTTCATCCTGATCGCCGGCATCGCCGTCTGGGAGGTAATCAATCTCGGCATCGGCCGGTACCTCGGCCGCATGGACGACGACGCCAAGGGCGCCGTCCGGGCGCGGACGCTGTTGCCCTTGATGCGCACCACGGCGCTGATCGTCATCTCGGTGATCGCTTCCTTGTCGGTGCTGTCGGAGCTCGGTCTCAATATCGGGCCGCTGCTGGCGGGCGCCGGGGTGATGGGTCTCGCCGTCGGCTTCGGCGCCCAGACCCTGGTCAAGGACGTGATCACCGGCCTGTTCATCCTTCTCGAGGACACCATAGCCGTCGGCGATTACGTGGAGGTGGGTGGCCACGCAGGCACGGTGGAATCCCTTTCCGTCCGCACCATCCGCCTGCGCGACCCGGCCGGCAGGGTGCACACGGTGCCTTTCAGCGATGTCGGCACGGTGCTGAACCACACCAAGGATTTTTCCAACGTGGTGTTGAACAGCGGCATCGCCTACCGGGAAAACGTGGATCAGGTGATGGACGTGATCGAGGAGCTGGGCCGGGAAATGGTCGAGGACCAAACCCTGGCCCCCGACATCATCACACCGTTGGAAGTCCAAGGCCTGCAAAGCCTGGACGATTCCGCCGTGGTCATCCGCGCCCGCATCAGGGTCAGGCCCGGAAAACAGTGGGGCATGAAGCGGGAATTCAACCGCCGCATGAAGAACCGCTT
>JAPUGG010000055.1 GCA_027292975.1 Alphaproteobacteria bacterium
GCGATTCCGACATACAAGGACATCTTCAGGGATTTGCCGCCGCCGATCAGCACCCAGAGGAAGACGAAGATCGGCGAGGCGATGAGGAAGCCGAACAGCCAGATACTCAAGACGCCCAGGCTCATGACCGCGAAGACCACCAATTCCCGGGTCACGCGGCGCTGCTTTATTTCCTTGGGGTCGAGCATGGCGCCCAAGACCCGCGTCACGAAACGGCCCATCACGGTCTCGGTCACGCTGGCGATGTCCAGGGCGGAAAGGACAATCCCGGAATAGCCGATGATCAGGGGGAAGGTCCGGACCTTGCCCTTCATCTCGTAGGTTTCATGGACGAAGAAAATCATCAGGGCCATGATGCCGAAGGCGAAGTAAAGCGCCGCGTGATGTTCTTTCGCCACCATGGGCCGGAGGCCGATCAGCGCCACCGCCCAGGCACAGGCAATGGGGATCAACAACACGGTCTGGTGGAAGCCCAGGTTAAGCATGACCAAGAACGCGGCCATGGCGGCGAAAAATCCAAGACCGGAAACCATGGCCTTTGGCGACATGGCGCCATTCATGCCATTTCTCCTCTGGCTTCACGTCGCTTGCGCAACCAATTTCGCAGCGACGGGACCATCAGGCTGATGATGATCAGGCCGATCAGGATCAGCGACACGTTGCGGGTCACGAAGATGGCCCAGCTGTCGTCGGATATTCCCATGGTCTGGAAAAAGCTGCGTTCGGTGATCTCGCCCAATACCAGGGCGATGGTGAAGGTGATGCGGGGATACTGGAAGCGGATCATGAGGTATCCGATCACCGCGAAGGCAAGCGCCACCACCACGTCGCCGAATTCCCCCTGCAGCGCATAGGCGCCCACCAAGGCCACCACGGTGACCGTGGGGGCGAGGATATGGGCGTCGACCAAGGTGAGATAGGCCATGGGCTTGGCCAGGACGAGGACGATCAGCGTGGCGATGACGCAAGCGAAGGTCAGCGTCAGAATCAGGGTGAAGACCACGTCCTCGTGTTCGAACAGAAGCCGCGGGCCGGGTTCCAACCCGTGCAGCACCAAGGCGCCGAGGAACACGGCGGTTTCGGCGCTGCCGGGGATGCCGAAGGCCAGGGTCGGGATGAGGGAGCCGCCGTCCTTGGCGTTATTGGCCGATTCCGGCGCGATCACCCCCTTGATGTTGCCCTGCCCGTAAGGCACATCGGGCGTGGGGTCGCGCTGCACCTGGGTGGAATAGCTGAGAAACGCCGCCACCGTGCCGCCGACCCCGGGCACGGCACCGATGAAGGTGCCGATGGCCGATCCCACCAACATGGTCGACCAGTTCTTGAAGACCGCCTTGATGCCGGAAGAAATGCGTTGGATCTTGAATTCGGCGGTGCTGGTGACGATGGCCCCGCCCTTGACCGCGAGGTCGATCATCTGGGAAATGGCGAACAGGCCGATCAGCGCCGGCACCAGCTTGATGCCGTCCCAAAGGGCCTCGATGCCATAGGTGTAGCGGACGATTCCCGACACGTAGTCGAAGCCGACAAAGGCGCAGATAAAGCCGAATATGGCGGCGATCAGGGCCTGCAAGAGCCGCGTGCCGGTGGAAACCGCGATGGCGCAAAGGCCGAATACGGCCAGCAGGAAGAACTCGGGCGGGGAAAACAACAGCACGATCTGCTTGGCGATGGGGATCACCAGAATAAGGGTGAAGACGCCGATCAGGCCGCCCAGGGCCGAGGCCGTCGCCGCGGCGCCGATGGCTTCCCCGGCCCGGCCCTGCTGGGCCAGGGGGAATCCATCGAACATGGTCGCGGCATTGGGCGCGATCCCCGGCGTGTTCAAGAGGATCGCGGAAATAGAGCCGCCGGTGGAGGTCGCCGCCATGGAACCGCCCATCAGCATGATGGCGTCGGCCTTGTCCATGCCGAAGGTCAGCGGGATCAGCAGCGCCAGCGAGGTCGTGCCGCCCAGTCCCGGAATGGCCCCGAACAGGAGGCCGCAGAGCGTTCCGGCGATCAGGAATACCAGCGAATTGAATTCCAGGAAATGGAGAGACGCCGTCCCCAGCGCATTGAACAGCCCCCCGAAGACGTCAACCATGTGTTCCCCAATTCATTCTTGGGGCACACGCCCCCCCGGTTACTCACCTGCCGCCGATCGCGGAGCGAGGACCGCCGCCATCGAGGAATTTGATCGGCCCGCGCTCGCAGCACTCTATCCAAAACGGCGTCGGGCTCAAGAGGATTCCCCGGCCCCCGCCGGGGGCCGGGAGCGCCGCAACGCTGGGGAATTTGCCGTCGGCGGCACAAATGGAATAATGTCCGCCCTAACAAACAAACACAAAGGCCAGGGAGAGGACGATGGAATCGCCGGAGAGCTTCGAGCAACACATGGCCCAGGTCATCTGGGACAATCGGTGGAAGAATCCCCATGCGTTGCAAATATGGGTTGAGAACTACATGGACCGTGCCGGCGCGGCGGTCTTCGCCCTCGAGCATTGCGTGTTCGCCGATCATTTCCCCCGCTGGTTCGGCTCCATCATCGGCAATTGCCCGCATCTTGGCGCGCGCCAATACATGATCGACAACATGTACGTGGAAGAGGTCGAGGACCCGACC
>JAPUGG010000056.1 GCA_027292975.1 Alphaproteobacteria bacterium
GGCAGTTTCTTTCGGTGGTACATATAGGCCGTGCCGTGGGCCAAGGTCCGTTCGCCCACTTTCTCGCTTCCCGTCCTGAACCGCTTGAGCCGCTCCCGGCAGAGGTCCTCCGGGTCTCCCGGGCCGAGTTGGCCGCTCTCGGCTAGATACCTCAGCGTTTCCTCGATATGCATCCCGATTTGGAGAAAGCCGGGTGGAAAACCGATCAAGCTCTCATATTGGGCGTTGAAGGCCAAGAGCCGTTCATCGGCGTCATAAACAACGACCCCCTGCGCCATGGCATCGATGGTCGTTTCCAGCAACGTGGATTTGGCCGCCGCCTCGCCCTCGATCTTCCTGCGTTCGCTGATATCCCTCAGCGCCCCGATGAAGAGCCGCTCATCACCATGGGTAATTTCGCCCACGGCCAGCTCCAGCGGGAAGGTCGAGCCGTCCTTGCGTTTCCCCGTGACCTCCCGGGGGCCGACACCGATGATCCCGCTGTGCCCGGTCTCGCGGTACCGGCGCAGGTGGCCGTCATGGGCCATCGCGTCCGATCCGGTCATGAGGATGGAGACGTTTTTACCAATTGCCTCTTCGGCCTCATAACCGAATATTTTCTCGGCCGACTTGCTGAAGGATTCGATCAGCCCGGTCTCGCCCATGGTGACGATACCGTCGGCGGTATGGTCCATGATGCTTCGGGTGCGGCTCTCGCTCTCGGCAAGGGAATGCTGAACGCTGAGCCGCTCGAAAATAACCAGCGCCGTCACCCAGACGGCGACCAGCGCCAAGGCGCGATCGGCCGCGGCGACCAAGGGCGGGCCGGACCCATGGGAGAAAAAGTAGCCGAGCACGATTAGGGCGGTCGCGGTGGCCGACAGGACGAACACAAACCTGCGGTCGTCCGCCCAGGCGCCCAACACCACCAGCGCCATATAGGTCACGCCGATTCCGACGCCCGTCGGCATGGCGAGATCGAAGACGAAAATGAGCGCCGTCAGGACGGCCGCCAGGCCAACACGGCCCAACCGGACCATGGACTTCCTATTCGCGTAAACAGACATTTTCCAAGCTTCCGCCATTGGAATGGTCCGATACCGAATTGAATAATCAAATTTCTGAACAACCACATATCCTTAAGGGGTAAATTTAAGGTTAACGCGGCGTTAAAGTGGATGCCGAGCCCCCCTGGGTTTCCACCATCCCGTCCAGGGGGCGTTCGAGATCGCCGAGCGCCACTTCATCCCGCGCGGGCTTCGGGCGCGGGGGCAAGCAACCTGAAAGGCGGTGGAGAGCGGCCGGCGGGGCTTGAGCCCCAGGAAATCGTTGACGCACCCATCAACAAAGACGATACCGGCTGCCATGGATGATCGCCCCGAGGGGGAGAACCCCGTGCCGCAAAAAAGCGCGCCCGCGCCGTCGATTGCCGTCCATGATCTCACCAAGCGTTACGGCGCGACCAAGAGTTACGACGCCGTCAAGGCCGTGGATGGCATCTCCTTCACCATCGCGCCGGGGGAAACGGCGGCGCTGCTGGGCGCCAACGGGGCCGGCAAGACCACCACCATCGCCATGCTGACGGGGCTTCTGATTCCCGATAGCGGCACCATCACCGTGCTCGGCGAGGACATGGCGCGCCACCGCTACCGGGTGTTGGGGCGGATCAATCTGTCCTCTCCCTATATCGACCTGCCGAGGCGGCTCACGGTGGAGGAAAACCTCGCTGTGTTCGCCCGCCTCTATGGCGTTGAGAACATATCCCGGCGCATCGAGGAACTGGCCGAGGAGCTGAACATGGGCAACCTGTTGCGCCGCCCGTCGGGCACGCTGTCGGCGGGGCAGCGCTCCCGCATGGCACTGGCCAAGGCCCTGATCAACCGTCCCGAAGTGCTGTTCCTGGACGAACCCACGGCGTCCCTCGACCCCGACACCGCGGACCGCATCCGCACCTATCTCGCCGCCTATCAGGCGCGGGAGAACGCCACCATCTTCCTTGCGTCGCACAACATGGTGGAGGTCGAGCGCATGTGCACCACGGTGATGATCATGAAGGACGGGCGGATCGAACGGTCAGGCTCGCCGCGGCAACTGATCGAGCAAACCGGGCGTTCGACCCTGGAAGAGGTGTTCCTCGATATCGTCCGCGAATGCGCCGCCCAATGACCGGGCCGCCAAGCACGTCGCGCTCGAACGCCCACTTCTCCGCCGGCCGCATCGGCGCCATGGTGCTGCGCTACACCTATATCCTCAGGGGATCCTGGCCGCGCATCGTCGAACTCGCTTACTGGCCCTTGATGCAGGTGGTGCTGTGGGGGTTCATTTCCAAGTTCTTGGCCACCAATTCCAGCTGGGTGGCCCAGGGGGCGGGGGTGTTGATAGGCGCGGTGCTGTTGTGGGACGTGTTGTTCCGCGCCCAGCTCGGTTTCTCGATCTCCTTTCTCGAGGAAATGTGGTCGCGCAATCTCGCCAACCTGTTCGTCAGCCCACTGCGCCCTTACGAGTTCGTGGCGGCGCTGACCCTCATGAGCCTCATCCGCACCCTGATCGGGGTGGTTCCGGCGGCTTTCCTCGCCATCCTTTTCTATAGCTATTCGGTATTCGACCTGGGCCTCCCCTTGGTCGCTTTTTTCTTTTTGTTGTTGATGATGGGCTGGGCCATGGGGCTGGTGATCACCGCGCTGATCATGCGCTTCGGGCTTGGCGCGGAAAGCCTCGCCTGGATCGCCATTTTCGCCCTCGCCCCACTATCCGGGGTGTTCTATCCGGTAAGCATCCTGCCCGACTGGCTGCAAGCCGTTTCCTGGGCATTGCCATCGACCTATGTCTTCGAAGGCATGCGCGCGGTGATCTTCGACGGCACCGTGCGCTTCGATCATCTGCTCCGGGCGCTGGCGCTCGACATCGTCTACATCGCCGCCGGCGGGGCGTATTTTCTCCACATTTTCCATGTCTCGCGGCGCAAGGGCCTGCTCATGGGGATCGGCGAATAACGCCGGATTCCGGCCCGGCCGCGAGGCCATCGTCCGCTCCCATGGTTCTATTTTACCAAATTGTGCTCTATTCTCTCACCATCGATCGAACCCCTGCGAGGAAGCGGATCATGGTGAAACGCGCGAAACGCCGCCGGCACGGCGGCGCCGAGGATGCCCATAAGGCGCCGTTTAATCCTGCCGAAATCCTCAAGGATTGGTGGGATGCCGTTGTCGTAACCGCCGCCACGCTGGCCGGCGCGCCGTTGCGGCTCTGCGGCATCAAGACCGACAAGCTCAAGCGGGACCAGCTGGCCGCCTCGGTGCGCGGTTTTCCCGTGGTGGGGCTCGCCCTCGGGCTGATCGCGGCGCTTGTCTATAGCCTCGCCGACGGGCTCGGCCTGCCGCCGCTGATCGCCTCCCTGCTGGCCGTCGCCACCCTGGCCTTCCTGGGCGGGGCCGGCTTTGAGGGCGGTTTAGCCCGGGTCGCCGACGCGCTGATCACGGGCGGCTCGAAGACCCAACAGCTGGCGCGGCTGAAGGAAGAGCCGTTGGGCGCCTATGGCACCATGGTTTTGGTGATCTGCCTCGGGCTCAGGGTGGGCGCCCTGGCGTCCATGGAGAACGCCGGCGCGGTGACGGCGGCGCTGGCCGCGGCCCTTTCCGCATCCTGGGCGGCCCTCGCCGTGGTGCTCTATCTCCTGCCCCCGGCCAGGCGCTCGGGATTCGCCCACGCCGCGGGCCGCCCGGCGCTCGACCAGACGGTGTTGGCGGCCTTATTGGCGGCGGCCTTGGCGCTGCTCGTCCTGGGCCCGGTCGCCGCCGTCGTCGCCCTTGCCATAGGCGGCCTCGGGGCCTTCAAGTTCGCCTGGTTCGCCAAGCGGAACTTCGGCGGCACCACCGGCGATGTGCTCGGCGCCGTCCAGCAGGGAGCGGAAATCGGGGTCTTGCTCGCCATCGTCGCGCTGGCCTGAGGGAGTCCATCATGACCGTCACCACCCGTTGGTGGTGGATCCGCCACGACAAGGTCCACAACCCGGAAAACCGTCTTTACGGCCAGAGCGACATCGCGGCCATCATCTCCGATGCCGGCCCCTATGAGAGGCTGGCCCCAAGCCTTCCCGCCGACGCGCTCTGGCTTTGCTCGCATCTCGGCCGGGCCCGGGAGACCGCGGCGGCGCTCCGGCCCCATATGGAGGCGCTCGGCCAGCGGCCGCCGGAGATTCTGGAATTGCCGGAAATCGCCGAGCAGGATTTCGGCGCCTGGCAGGGCATGAATTTCGCCGAGCTCAAAGCCCATCTCGGCCACGGTTTCGACGCGTTCTGGCGGGCGCCCGCCGAGGCCCGGCCGCCGGGCGGGGAAAGTTTCGCCGACGTGATCGCCCGCGTGGCCGAGGCCGTCGGGCGCATCACGGCCGAACACCCGGGGCGCGACATCATCGCCTTCGCCCACGGCGGCTCGATCCGCGCGGCGCTGGCGGTGGCGCTCGACCTGGCGCCGGGACGCGCGCTCAGCTTCCAGATCCGCAACCTGTCGCTCACCCGCATCGATCACCTGATCCCGGGTGAGGACCCGCAATCGGGCCTGCGATACCCCTGGCGCGTGCACCAGGTCAACCAGCTCCATCCCGAGGACGACTGAACCCGGCCCATCGATGGCGGGCCTAGAGCGCCAGCTTCGCCAGAAGCAGCGCCGCCACTGCCGCCGCCAAGATCAGTCCGCCGACGGTCAAAAGATACACCGCGCGGCGGATGTCCACCGGGTTGACCCGGGCCCTGCCGTCGCCGATCCAGCCGCCCTGCGATGGCCGGGTGCCGCCGGGACCGCAAAGCGCCAAGCCCAGCACCCCCGCCAACGGGGCCAGCAGCCAGCCGCCGTTGGGGCCCGGATAACGCTTGGCGTGCCGCCGCAGGATGGCAACGCCCATGGCCGGCGCCGCATTGGGAAGAAACACCCCGCCGAGAAGAAGAATCACGCCGGCCAGGCGCGCCGGCAGATAATCGAGGACTTCGTGAAACCGGCGGGCGGCCAGGCCGAACGCGTCGGCCTGGGGGCCCCGCGCGGCGAAGACCGCCGCCATGGCCAGGGTCGTACCGTAGAGAAAAACGCCGGGAAGGCCGGCAAGGCAATACCAAAAGATCGGCGCCGTCAGGCGCTTCAAGAACCCCCTGGCGCCTTCCTCGACGGCCATGCGGGCGATTCCGAAGGCGTCCACGTCATCATGGTTCCCCGCAACGCCGTGGTTCCCCGCAGCCATGGCGGCCAGCGCGGCGCGGGCGGCGGCCGGGTCTTGATCGGCCAGCCTATCCGCCGCCGCACCCATGGCGCCGACCACCTGGCTCTGGGTCAGCGCCAGGAACAACACAACAACTTCCGCGGCGATGCCGAAGGGGAAAGCAATGGCCGCCCGCCACAGCCCCCAGCCCAGCCCGGCGGCCAGGACTGCCGCCGCTGCCGCCACCACGGCGCCGCGGACGATGCGGTTGGCAACCGAGCGCCGTTGCCGGTTGAGTCGCCGTTCGATCTCCGCGAACAAGGGCCGGATTCCAGGCAGCGGCGGGTGCAGGCGCCGCCCCACTTGCGGCACCAACCCCAAGACTAGGTCGAGGATCAGCACCGCCAGCAGAACCACCAGGGGCGTGCCGCCGGCGGACCCGGCAAGGGGCGAAAAATCGAGCATTTTCCGGTGCCGTCGGCTCCCACGGTTGCAGGGCTTACCAAAACATGAAGTATAAGCCCCAGCCACGCCAAAGGGCAAAATCATCCCTGTCAAATGGTTCAATTTGGCCCGATTGTGCACTAGGCTGCGTCAAACCACGGAGCGCCCGGAGGCGCGAGACGATATGGACTTCGCGGGCATGGATCTGCCGGACATCGCGCCGGGAACGGTGTGGCTGGTCGGCGCCGGCCCCGGCGACCCCGGACTGATCACGGTTTATGCCGCCCATGGGCTGGCCCATGCCGAGGTCGTCGTCTACGACGCCCTGGTGGACCGGCAGATCCTCGACCTCGCCAACCCCGCCGCCGAGATGATCTTCGCGGGCAAGCGCGGCGGCCGCCCATCGGCTTCTCAGGAGGACATTTCCCGGCGCCTGGTGGAGTTCGCCCGGGCGGGCCGCCGGGTGCTGCGCCTGAAGGGGGGTGATCCCTGCGTCTTCGGGCGCGGCGGCGAGGAAGCCCTGGCGCTGGCGCGGGCGGGGATCCCCTTCCGCCTGGTGCCGGGCATCACGGCGGGCATCGGCGGCCTCGCCTATGCCGGGATTCCCGCCACCCATCGCGATACCAACGCCGCCATCACTTTCGTCACCGGACATTCGGCGGCGGGCGATGTTCCCAACAACCTCGACTGGGCGGCCCTTGCCAAGGGATCGCCCACCCTGGTGCTCTATATGGCGCTGCCCCATCTCGAGGGCATCGCCACCCTGCTGATGGAGGCGGGACGCAACCCGGGGGAGCCGGTCGCCATCATCAGCCGCGCCACCACGGCCAACCAACGCACCCTGTTCACCACCCTCGAGGCCTGCGCCGGCGACGCCAAGGCCGCCGCCATGGCCCCGCCAACACTGGTGGTTATCGGTGAAAACGTGGCCTTCCACGAACAATTGGACTGGTTCAAGGCGCTGGGCGGCGGCGCTTGAAGGCGGGCTCTTCAGCCGGGCCGTCAAAGAAGCGGGGATTGGGGCGCATTTCCCGCTTTCCCCAAGACACGTTCGGAGCCATGATTGGCCAGAGCACTCTCCGGCCAAATTGAACCATTTGACCGGAAAATGCTCTAGATTTGGGCGGTTAGGAAGAGGCGCGCGATGGCAGAAGATTCGGCCATGGAGTTACCGTTCTGGAAACGGAAAACGCTTGATGAGATGACCCGCGAGGAGTGGGAATCGCTGTGCGACGGCTGCGGCAAGTGTTGCCTTCTCAAGCTCGAGGACTGGGACACGGCGGAGGTGTCCTATACCTCGATCGCCTGCCGCGGGCTCGACCTCCAAACCTGTCGCTGTACGTTCTATTCGCGGCGCAAGCGCGAGGTGCCCGATTGCATCGTCCTCGCCCCGGAGATGGTGGAAAAATTCACCTGGCTGCCGGGCACCTGCGCCTACCGCCTGATCGCCGAGGGCAAGGACCTCGAGGACTGGCATCCCCTGGTCTCCGGGGACCCGGAATCGGTGCATCGGGCGGGGATATCGGTGCGGGGCCGCGCCACGTCGGAAAAAGGGGCCGGGGACGACCTGGAGGAATTCATCGTCGACTGGCCGAAATAGCCGATCCCCACGTCGCCATGGCGCCATCGGACTCCCAGGACATCAAAGGCGTTTTCGCGGCGGCCTTGACGCTGCTCGACGCCGATCTCGCCCCCGACACCACGGCCTCGGTGGCACATTGCCGATGGCTTTTGGCCAATGGCTGCGACGGCATCGCGCTGCTCGGCACCACCGGCGAGGGCTTGTCCTTTTCCGTCGCCCAACGCCTTAGGCTTCTGGACGCCGCCCTGGAAGGCGGCATTCCCAAGGACCGGCTGTTGGTCGGCACCGGCGCGGCGGCGCTTTCCGACGCCGTCGAATTGACGGTCCACGCGGTGAGCTCCGGCGTCGCCGGCTGCCTCGTGGTGCCGCCGTTTTATTTCAAGAATATCTGCGACCAAGGCCTGTTCGCCAGCTACGCCGCGCTGGTCGAGCGTGTCGGCCGGGCCGATCTCAGGCTCGTCCTGTACCACTTCCCGCAGATGTCCGCGGTTCCGATCCCCCACCAGGTGATCGCCCGGCTGGTGGCGGAGTTCCCCGGCATCATCACCGGGCTCAAGGATTCGTCGGGCGATCTTGACAACATGGTGGCGCTGATCGAGGCCTTCCCGGGCTTGGCCATATTCTCCGGGACCGAGCGCTACCTCCTGGCCGTGCTGGAGGCCGGCGGGGCCGGCTGCATTACCGCAGGCGCCAATGTGACGTCGAGGGAAATCGGCCGCCTTTACGCCCATTGGCGGGAATTCGGCGGCGGCGCAGAGGCCGGCGCCCTCCAGCAACGGGTGACGGCGTTCCGCGACCTGATCGAGGGCATCCCCATGATCGCCGCCATGAAGGTCTTGATCGCCCGGCACCGGGGACAAACGGGCCTGGTCCGGGTGGCGCCGCCGCTGGCCGGCCTGCCCGACGCCGACGCCGCCGCCTTCCTCGCCCGCGTGGACCAAGCCGGGCTGATCCTGCCATGAGCCGCGCCCGTGCCGCTTCCCCGGAAAGTGCATTAGAACGCATTCTGGAAGTCGACGGCCGTGCCATCTTGGTCCGTGCGCGGCGCCACCGGCGCGCGCGGCGCATCACCCTTCGGGTCGATGCCCGCGAAGACTGTGCCGTCCTGACCCTGCCCGCCAGGGCGAGCCTGGAAAGCGGCTTCGGCTTCGCCCGGGAAAGGGCCGGATGGCTCGCGCGCAAGCTGGCGGCGCTGCCCCCGCTCACCCCTTTCGACGACCATGCGGTGATCCCGTTCAGGGGCGCTCGGCTGCTGATCCGGCATTTGCCGCCGGCCGGGCCGGACCCAGTGCTCATGGGCGGAATCCTGCACGTGCCCGGGGATCCCGCCGGTTTGGCGGCGCGGGTCAAGGATTGGCTGCGCGGCGAAGCGCTGGGGGCGCTGACCCGCGCGGCCACGCAAAAGGCCGCGTCCATCGGCCGGGCGCCGCCGCCCATAAGCATCCGCGATCCAAGGGCGCGCTGGGGCAGCTGTTCCGCCAAGGGCAGGCTGTCGTTTTCCTGGCGCTTGATCATGGCGCCGCCCATGGTGCTGGATTACGTGGCGGCCCATGAGGTCGCCCATCTGCTTCACCTCGACCATGGCGCCGAATTCAAGGCCACCCTTACCCGTCTGGCGGCGCGACAAGCCGAAGCGCGCGATTGGCTCGCCCGCGAAGGATCGGGCCTCCACCGTTATGGCTAGGCCGCAAACTGCTTATTCAACTAGATGGTTGAATAAGCAGTTTCTTAACGAGAGCACTTCCGGGCCAAATTGAACCGATTGGTCGGATAATGCTCTAATCCGGATAATCGGACTCCGTGACGCCCGAATCCACCACCCCACCACCGCCGAACAGCCGGCTCCAGAAGCCCTCTGCCGCCTTCGAGCCGGGAAGGCGCTTGGCCGGCCGGCCCTCATGGGCGGCGGTCATGACCTCTTTCCACAGCCGGGCGGGAAGCCCTGCGCCGGTGACCTTGTTCATGGGCCGCCCGTCGTCGTTGCCCATCCACACGGCGGTCACGAAGTCGGCGGAATAGCCGATAAACCAAGCGTCCCGGTAGCCCTGGGTGGTGCCCGTTTTGGCACCGGCGGGGCGGTCGAGCCGCGCCTTGCGGCCGGTGCCACGCTTGAGCACCGCCGCCATCATGCGGTTGAGATCCCCGAGCATGGCGGGGGGGATGCGGATGCCCGGCCCCGAGCCCTTGCGCCGATAGACCGCGCGCCCGCTTGCGTCGTGGATCATGGTGAGCCCATGGGCGAACACCGCGTTCCCGCCATTGGCGAAGGCGGCGTAGGCCTGGGCCATTTCCAGCACCGTCACCTCCGAGGCGCCGAGCGCCAGGCCGGCCTCGCGCCTGAGCGGCGAGGTGATGCCGAGGCGCCGCGCCCAGCCGATGGTGCGGTCGATCCCGGCATGTTGGATGACCCGCACGGCGACGCTGTTGTACGACCCCGCCAGGGCCTCGGTCAGCGTCACCGGCCCGTGATAGCGGTCGGCGTAGTTCCTGGGGCGGAAACCGCCGATTGCCACCGGGGCGTCGTCCATCACGCTGTCGGGCGTCAATCCCGATTCTAGTCCGGCCAAATAGACGAAGGGCTTGAAGGCGGAGCCCGGCTGGCGCAGGGCCTGGGCCGCCCGGTTGAACTGGCTTTTGCCGTAATCGGCGCCGCCGACCATGGCGCGGATGGCACCGTCGGTCCCGAGCACCACGACCGCCACCTGGCCGACCCCGCGTTTCCGCCCGGGCCCCGCCAACAGCCTTGCCGCGGCCCGCTCGGCGATGCGCTGCAGGCGGATGTCGAGGGTCGTGCGCACCGTGAGGTCACCCCGTCCCGCCCCCACATAGCCGCGCGCCTGGTCCAGCGCCCAATCGGCAAAATAGCGCGCCAGGCGAACCCGCTGGCGGCCGAGCCGCGCCGGGTTGCGCTTGACGACCCTCGCCTGGGCCCTGGTGATGGCGCCGGTCGCCACCATGCGGTCGAGCACGATCGCCGCACGCCGCGCCGCGCGGCCGCGATTGCGGGTCGGCGCATAGCGCGAGGGCGCCTTCAAGAGCCCCGCCAGCATCGCCGCCTCGTTCAGTTGAAGGCGCCGGGCGGGCTTGGAGAAATAGCTCCTCGCCGCCGCCTCCATGCCGAAATTGCCGGCGCCGAGATAGACCCGGTTGAGATAAAGCGCGAGGATTTCATCCTTGGTGAAGCGCTTTTCCAGCCACAGCGCGAGGATCACTTCCTGGACCTTGCGCTTGACGGTGCGCTCGGGCCCGAGGAACAGATTCTTGGCGAGCTGCTGGGTGATGGTCGATCCCCCCTGGACGATCCGCCCGGCCATGATATTGGCCGCCATGGCGCGGGCGAGGGCGAGAAGATCGATGCCGAAATGGCGGTAAAAGCGCGCGTCCTCCACCGCCAGTACCGCGGCCGGCAGGTAGGGCGGCAGGTCCTTGACCGTGACCGGCTTGGCGGTCGCCTCGCCGAACCGCGCGAAGACGGTGCCGTCGCCGGCCAGAAGGGTGACCGCGGGCCGGCGCTTCAAGGCCGGGACGTCGCCAAGCGGCGGCAGATCGTAAGCGTACCAGCCGACCAGCGCGCTAGTGCCGAGGGCCCCCCAGATGGCGATGATCAGCCCCCATTTGAGGAGCCTCCGGGCGACCATGGGCCGACGCCGCCGGGGTTGGCCCGCCGCCGGGCGCTTGGTGCGCCGGGGCCGCGTCTTGGATTTCGCAAGCTTTGCCATCAACCAAGCCGGTTATACGGCAAATAAGGCCGGATCGGGGCGGGCATCGGGAGAGCGACGCCCTCAAACGTCGAGGTTGGCGACCTCGAGCGCGTGGGTCTGGATGAACTCGCGCCGGGGTTCGACCACGTCGCCCATGAGGGTCGAGAAGATATCCTCCTGGACCTCGGCATGGCCGACCTTGACCTGCAGGAGCGTGCGCGCGTCGGGATCCAGCGTCGTTTCCCAGAGCTGTTCCGGGTTCATCTCGCCGAGCCCCTTGTAGCGCTGGATGGCCACCCCCTTGCGGCCCATGTCCATCACCGTTTCCACCAGCCCCGTGGGGCCGGTGATGCCGACCTCGGTTTCCTTGCGGGTGAGCATCGAGTGGCGTTCGTAGAGTTTCTGAAGGCTTGCCGCCATGTCGTCGAGCTTGCCCGCCTCGACCATGGAGGTCAGCTTGTCGTCGATGGTGAAGCGCTCGGGCACGCCCCGGAGCACCCGCTCGAACACCATTTTGCCGGCCTCGTCGACCTCGCCGCGCCAGCCACGGTCGATTTCCGGCACGATGGCGTCCAGGCGGCGGGCGATATACGCGGCCACCTTCGCGGCCTGTTCCTTATCGCTGAAAAGGCCTTGGTTGAGGACGCCCAGGATCGCCGCCTGCTCGACCAGGGCGAGCGATCCCACGCGCCGGGTCAAGGGCGCGAGAAGATTGCGCGCCAAGCGCGCCTCTTCGAGGACTTCGCGCAGATCCTCGCCGGCCAGTTGCTGGCCGTCTTCGAGGGTCAGCACGGTATCTTCGATGCCGGCGGCGATGAGGTAATCCTCGAGCGCACGGTCGTCCTTGAGATAGACCTCCGAAGCGCCGCGCTTGGCCCGATAGAGCGGCGGCTGGGCGATATAGAGATAGCCGCGTTCCAGAAGTTCCGGCATCTGGCGGTAAAAGAAGGTGAGTAACAAGGTGCGGATATGGGCGCCGTCGACGTCGGCGTCGGTCATGATGATGACCTTGTGGTAGCGCAGCTTGCCGATGTCGAAATCATCGGCGCCGATGCCGGTCCCGAGGGCCGTGATCAAGGTGCCGATCTCGACCGATGACAGCATCTTGTCGAAGCGCGCCCGTTCGACGTTGAGGATCTTGCCGCGCAGCGGCAGGATCGCCTGGTTGGCGCGGGACCGGCCCTGCTTGGCGGAGCCGCCGGCGGAATCGCCCTCGACGATGAAAAGTTCCGAGAGCGCCGGGTCGCGTTCCTGGCAATCGGCGAGCTTTCCGGGCAGCGAAGAAATGTCCAGCGCGCCCTTGCGGCGGGTCAGTTCCCGAGCCTTGCGGGCGGCTTCCCGCGCCGCGGCGGCCTCCACCGCCTTGGCGATGACGCGCTTGCCCTCGTTGGGATGCTCCTCGAACCACTGGCCGAGCTTGTCGCCGAGGATGCTTTCCACCACCGGGCGCACCTCGGAGGAAACCAGCTTGTCCTTGGTTTGGGAAGAAAACTTGGGATCCGGCACCTTGATCGACAGCACGCAGGTCAACCCCTCGCGCGCATCCTCGCCGGTGAGCTGGATCTTATCCCGCTTGGCGAGCCCCGATGACGCGGCGAAGCCGTTGACCGTGCGCGTGAGCGCCGCCCGGAATCCCGCGAGATGGGTGCCGCCGTCGTGCTGGGGGACGTTGTTGGTGAAGCACCGAATGTTTTCGTGGTAGGCGTCGGTCCATTCCATGGCGGCCTCGACCTGGATGTCGCCGCGTTGGTCCTTCAGCGATATGGGAGGCGCATGGAGCGCGGTCTTCGACCGGTCGAGATATGCCACGTAGGCCGTCAACCCACCGTCATAGTGCATTTCGTGGCTGACGGGCTCCACCTCCCGGTTGTCGGTCAGGATGATGGTGACGCCGGAATTGAGGAAGGCGATCTCGCGCAGGCGGTTCCTGAGCGTGTCGTAATCGAAGGTGATGTTGGTGAACACATCGGTCGACGGATAGAAGGTCACCTCGGTGCCGGTGCGCGGCGTCCCGTCGTCCAGCGCCGGCGCCACGCTCTGTTCCGCCAGCGGCGCCTCGGGATCGCCGTCATGGAACCGCATGGCGTATTCGCGCCCGTCGCGCCAAATGCGTAGCTCCAGGGTGGAGGACAACGAGTTGACCACGGTAACCCCGACCCCATGCAACCCGCCGGAGACCTTGTAGGAGTTCTGGTCGAATTTCCCTCCGGCATGGAGCTGGGTCATGATGACCTGGGCGGCGGATACCCCTTCCTCTTCGTGCACCTCCACCGGGATGCCGCGCCCGTTGTCGGAGACCGTCACCGACCCGTCGACGTTGAGAGTCAGGTCGATGCGGTCGCAGAACCCGACCATGGCCTCGTCGATGGAATTGTCGACCACTTCGTAGATCATATGGTGAAGCCCGGTGCCGTCATCGGTGTCGCCGATATACATGCCGGGGCGCTTGCGCACCGCCTCAAGCCCGCGCAGCACCTTGATGGCGTCGGCACCGTATTCCTCGGCCGAGGGGCCGGGCTCGCCTTCGGGCTGGTCTTCGGGTGTGCTCGGCTTATCGGTCATGGTTTTGCCTTCACTGATTGATCGCGGCGCGGGATTGGGGCCGCCCGTCAGGCCGAATCGTACACGCATCCATCGGCGATCCGGAGGAAACGGGCGCCCTCGCCCAGGACCGAAAACAGCGTGGCGTCGGTCCCGGTCATCCAGGCCTGGGCGCCCAGGGCCGCGACCTCTCGGTAAAGGGCCCGGCGGTGGTCTTCATCGAGATGGGCCGACACCTCGTCCAGCAGCAGGAGCGGTGCAAAACCACGCTTTTCCGCTTGGATGCGGGCGGCGCCTAAGACGATGCTGAGAAGCAGGCATTTTTGTTCTCCGGTCGACAACGCGGCCGCCGCGAGGCCCGATTCGCCATGGCTCACGGCCATGTCGGTGCGGTGCGGCCCATGGGCAGCACCGCCGGCCTCGGCATCCCGGGCGCGCGAGCCCGCCAGCGCCCCGGCGAGGCGGTCTTCGGCTTCCAGGGCCGGGCATCGGGCGAGCCAGTCCTCGGCCTTGCCGACGGCGGCGACGACGGCGGCAGGGAAGGGTCCGATGCCGCGGGCCGCCGTCCGTGTCAGGTCGGCCACCGCTAAAAGACGGGCGGCGGCGATGGCGATGCCGGTTTCCGCCATGGTCCGCTCCAGGGCCGAGAGCCAATCCGGGTCGGCGCCGGGTTCCTTGAGCAACCGGGCGCGTTCACGCAAGGCGCGCTCGTATTCGTTGATGCGCGTCGCGTGGGCCGGATCCAGCACCGCCACCAGTTTGTCCAGGAAGCGCCGCCGGGCGGCGGGCTGGTCCAGAAACAGCCGGTCCTGGTCCGGCGTCAACCACAGGACGGGCACCCGGTCGGCCAGGGCCGCGGGGCCCGATCGGGGCTTGCCATCGATGCGGACCAAGCGCCGATGCACCGCCGCCGCGCCGTCCCGGCCGGTGCCCACCTCGAAACGGCCATGGGGCCCGTCTAACACCGCCGCCACCGCCCAGGGACGGGTTGCGCCCTCTCGGCGTTGGTCGACATCGCCCAGCCGGGCACCGCGCAGGCCGCGTCCGGCACCGAGATAGGATATGGCTTCGAGAATGTTGGTCTTACCCGCGCCGTTGGGTCCGGCCAGCACCACCGGCCTGCCGTCCAGCACCAAGCGCAGCCGTGCATAGTTGCGAAAGGCCGTCAAGGTCAGCGTCACCACCGCCAACCGCGCCGGCGCGGTGTCGGGGTCGGCCGGCCAGGGCCGCATGACATTTTGCAGGGAAGAGGCGTTCAGCGCGAAGGCGTCCTTATTGCTTCAGCAGAATAATCCTATCGACCGCGGCCGAATCGGCTGCGGCGCCCTAAACCCGCATGGGCATGATCACATAAAGCGCATTGGCGTCATCGACGTCGCTGACGATGGCGGCCGAAGAGCCGTCCCCCAGCCGGAAGCTCGCCTTTTCGCCCTTGATGCGTTCGGCGATGTCGAGCAGGTAGCGGGAATTGAAGCCGATTTCCATGGCGTCGGAATCGTAGCCCACCTCGATCTCCTCGTCGGCACGCCCCTGATCGATAGAGGTCGCCGACAGGGTCATGGAGCCGGCCCCCAGCGCCAGTTTGACGGCGCGGGATTTCTCCGTCGAGATGGTCGACACCCGGTCCACCGCGTCGGCAAACATGCGGCAATCCACCTCCAGGATTTTTTCGTTGCCCTCGGGCACGACCCTTTGGTAGTCGGGGAAGGTGCCGTCGATGAGCTTGGATGTCAGCATGGTATCGTCGAAGGCGAGGGCGATCTTGGCGTCCGACAGCCCGATTTCGATGTCGGAATCTGTCTCGTCGATCAGCTTGCGCCATTCATTGACCATCTTGCGGGGCACGATGACGCCCGGAATATCGGCGGCGGCGTCGGGCAGCGGCACGTCGAATCGGGCGAGACGGTGGCCGTCGGTGGCGACCGCGCGCAGGACCGGGGTGCCGTCCCGGTCGGAGGCGTGAAGATAGATGCCGTTCAGGTAATAGCGCGTTTCCTCGGTGGAAATGGCAAATCGGGTTTGATCGATCAGGGCGCGGGCGGCCTCGGCCGCCAACACGAAATGATGGGGCAGTTCCTCCTCGCCCAAAACCGGGAAATCCGCCGGCGGCAGGGCGGCGAGCTGGAAATTGGAACGCCCCGAATGCAACGCCAGTTGCCCTTCGCCGTCAACGGTTTCCAAGGCCACCTGGGCGCCGTCGGGCAGCTTGCGCACGATATCATAAAGGGTGTGGGCCGGCGCCGTGACCGCGCCCTGTCCGCCTACCTCCGCCACCAAGGTTTCGGATATGGCCAGTTCCATGTCCGTGGCGGTGAGCTTGATGACGCCGTCGCCGGCTTCCATCAGGACATTGTTCAGAATGGGAATGGTATTGCGGCGTTCGACGACGCTTTGGACATGTCCGAGGGAACGAAGGAGGGACGCGCGTTCGATGGTAAGTTGCATCGCGAAAATCGTTGCCTGTTTGGCCCGCCCGGCAGGACGGGGATCGGTTTACCGGGACGGGGCCGGCACCTCTGAAGGCAGGCGCCCGCCCCACTGGCCGGCAGCCTCACTCCAGCTTTTGGCGAAGAACCGCCACACCATCCGGCAGGGACCGGTTCCGAGCTGTCTCGGAGCGGCGACCAACCGGGGAATGAGTATAACAGAAGGCCTTGGAATATTGAAGAAAAAGGGGCCGCCCCTGGCCCCAATTCCGGCCCCGGATTCAGCTTTCGAGCATTCGCCTCAGGAGGTCGACGTCCTCGGAAAATCCCGAATCCGCGCCCCGCAGTTCTTCGATCTTCCGTACCGCGTGCATCACCGTGGTGTGGTCCCGGCCGCCGAATTTGCGGCCGATCTCCGGAAGGGACCGGGTGGTCAGCTGCTTGGCGAGATACATCGCCACCTGGCGCGGACGGGCGACGGCCCGGGCCCGGCGTGGCGAATGCATGTCGGTGATCCTGATATTGAAATGCGCCGCCACCTGTTTCTGGATTTCCTCGATGGTGACCCGGCGGTCGTTGGCGCGCAGCAGGTCGTGCAACACGTCCTGGGTCGCTTCCAAGGAAATATCGCGGCCCACCAGGGTGGCATGGGCCACCACGCGGTTGAGCGCGCCTTCCAGTTCGCGCACGTTGGAGGTAATCTTGTGGGCGAGGAATTCGAGCACCTTCAGGGGAACGTCGGCGTCCAGGTGTTCGGCCTTGTTGGCCAGAATCGAAAGGCGCAGCTCATAATCGGTCTGGTGGATATCGGCGACCAAGCCCCAGCCCAGGCGCGAGCGCAGGCGTTCCTTCATGCCTTCCAGATCCGAGGGCGACTTGTCCGCGGAAATCACCACCTGGCGATTCTGGTCCACCAGCGCATTGAAGGTGTGGAAGAATTCCTCTTGGGTGGTCTCCCGGCCCGAGATGAACTGGACATCGTCGATCATCAGCACGTCGACCGAGCGGAACTGCTCCTTGAAGGCCATGGTGTCCTGGTAGCGGAGGGCGCGGATGAACTGGTACATGAATTTTTCCGCGGACAGATAGATGACCCGCCGCGACGGGTCTTTTGCCCGGATATGCCAGGCGATGGCGTGCATCAAATGGGTTTTGCCGAGGCCTACGCCGCCGTAGAGAAACAAGGGATTGAAGAGCACCTGGTTGGCTTCCGCCACGCGCCTGGCGGCGGCATGGGCGAATTCATTGGACTTGCCGATGACGAAATTGTCGAAATTGAACCGCGGATCGAGCGGCGCGCTGAAATCGCCGTTGGCGGCCTCCGCCGCCCGCCGCCGGCCCGGCCTGGACGGCGATTGGGCGGCCTCGCCCCTGGTCGCCTGGACGCCCTGGGACCGGTTCGACGCCGCCTTTTTGACGGTAATCTCGACCGAGCGGAGGTCCTTGCATTCCTGGCCCAACAACGCCGTGATCCGATCCAGATAGTGTCTGCGCACCCAGTCCCCCATGAACCGGGTCGGCACGCCGATCACCGCCCTCCCCCGATCCACGGCGCAAAGGTCCAAGGGAGACAACCAACTCTTGAACTCGGCGTCGCCGATTTCCGACCTTAGCCTATCTTTGACGCGCCCCCAGGCGGCCCCATATGCAGACAAATCTTCGCTCATTGCACCAACCTGGCCCTAATCCTGCACCCAGGGCAGACCGCCGGCCTTCCAGCCGTTGTTCTGCCCCCGATGCTTGTTTTCGTCGTGTCCCCCCTCGAAGCCGTGCGCCACATTGTAGGCTCGCCCGAACCCCGCCGCCGTCAGCTGCTTGGCCGCCAACTGCGACCGGTTGCCCGAACGGCAGATCAGAAGCACCGGCGCATCCTCCCGGGCACCGCCCGCCTTGACCTGATTGACGAATTCGGAATTGACCTGCATGGCCGGAAAGACCTGCCAGGGGATGAAGAGCGTTTCCTTGCCTAAAGAGCGGAGATCCGGCACGCCTACGAACACCCATTCGGGCTGTGTCCGGCAATCTACCAAAACCGCGTCCGGAGATTCTTTCAAGATCGACCAGGAATCCTCGGGGGAGACGTCGCCCCCGTATCCCTCGCCTGGCGCCACCTGGCGCTCCGGAACGGTCTTGAGGTCCTCCCCCGACATTAATGGCTCTCCCGATAAGGCCTTTTTATGGGCCCCGACCCCTTTTGGGGCTGCTTCTTTTATGCAAATGTTTATTCTTAATTTTTAACTACTACTTAAACAATAAAGTACTCATGCGCCCACTTAAATACACTTGGGCAACAAATCCGCAACCGCGGAACTAAAAGGCCTTGAATGACTTCCCCCCTCGGGGACGGCAGGTGGCAATTCTAACCGCGACGGGTTTACCGCGCAACATGATCGAAACGAGAACGTCGATTTTTTTTCACACCCCAGGCGGCCAAAACGGCCAATTAAGAAAACGCGCCCGATTGGGCGCGCCATTTCCTGACATGGGGCGCAATGGGCCTAAAGAGCTTTGATCCGGGCATTGAGGCGGGAGACTTTCCTCGATGCCGTTTTGCGGTGCACCACGCCCTTGGTGACGCCGCGCATGATCTCCGGCTGGGCCGCCTTGAGGGCGGCGTTTGCGGCATCCTTGTCGCCCGTGGCGATGGCGGTCTCGACCTTTTTCACGAAGGTCCGCACGCGACCGATTCGGTTGCGATTGACCACGGTTTTCCGGGCGGTCTGGCGGATGCGCTTTTTTGCGGAGCGGATATTGGCCATCTCAATTGCCTTGGCTGTCCTTCGGCTATCCCGTAAGGCGACGACGCCTCCCAATGGGCGCGAGGGCGTGTTTATAGGCTCCGCCGCCATTGCCGTCAAGGGCACGTTTTCCAATGGGTTCAGGCCGTTTCGGTCACTTCGGCCGAAGCGAAAATCGGACCCGCAGACCCTTGTCGGCGGCACCGGTGGTAATGCTCAGGATTTCGCCTTCACGGGCGAAACGGCCACCGCCCATGAGGCGCCAGCCGAGCGCCGCCAGGGCCGCCCTGTAAAAGCCCATGACCCGACCAGTGGTCAGTTTCGCGGCCGGCCCGGACACCGCCTCGGCCTCGACGATTCGCCCCGCCGCGGTCTCGAAAACGAGGCCCGCCGCCGGCCGTTCGGCGAGGCCCGTCATGAGCGGCACGTCGTCCATGGCCTGAAGAAAAATCGGTGGGGCGGGGGACGGTTGCGGGTCCGTGCCCCGGGCGGGTCCGGACGCGCCGACCACGAGCGCCACCGCGACCATGGCGGCAAGGCCCAGGCCAGGCCTTTTTGCCGCGAAGGCGCCGGGGACAGTGGTGCCGGGCGCGCGGATCGCGTCGGGTCTCCTCATGGCTCCAAACTATCACCTCAGCGCTGGCGGCGCGGACAATAAAAGGTCGACCGCCCGCCTTGGATGATCCGGCGAATGCCGCCGCCCTCGCCGATATCGCAATCGCAGCCGGGGCAGGCCTCACCGGCGCGCCCGTAGACCGAAAATTCGTGCTGGAAGGTGCCCAGCTCGCCGTTGGGCCGCACGTGGTCGCGCAAGGACGATCCGCCGGCGGCGATGGCCTCGGTGAGAACCTTCTTGATGGCGGCGACCAGGCGATGGGCCCGGACCGGACCGATATTGGCGGCCTTGCGCCGGGGCGAGATACCGGCCCCATAGAGTGCCTCGCAGACGTAGATATTGCCGAGACCGGCGACCGTCCGCTGATCCAGAAGGGCGGCCTTGATGGGCGTCGCCCGCCCTTGGAGGCGCTGGGCCAGGCGCGCGCCGGTAAACTTTGCTGCCAGCGGTTCGGGGCCGAGCCCGGCGAATAGCGGGTGACGGTCGAGGGCCGCT
>JAPUGG010000057.1 GCA_027292975.1 Alphaproteobacteria bacterium
TCGTGGGCGCGTTCCAAGGGGCGAGGAAGGCGGGTAGCGCCGCTCTCGCCGTGACGCTGAGCAGCTTGATCAACAGGAACGGAAAACGAATTGCGGCGCTCGCGATAAAAAATCGGCTGCCGGCGATGTACTCGGATTCACGGCCTGTGCGTTCCGGTGGCCTCATGAGCTACGCACCGGATCGCAGCGAGCAATACCGGCGCGCAGCCGCTTACGTTGACAAGATCCTGAAGGGCGCCAGGCCGGCGGACCTTCCCGTGCAGCGGCCATCAAAATTCGATCTCGTGATCAACCTGAAGACCGCCAAGGCGCTGGGCATCACGGTACCGCCATCGATCCTGCTCCGCGCCACTAAGGTGATCGAATAACCAAAGAAAAAGTGTCTGCTTATATGAGGCGATTGCCGTCAAGGCCTTGGCGGCGCCCATGGCCCGACTACCCGCCGCGCACCACCACCAGGCCGGCCAACGCCAAGCCCCCACCAAAGCCCTGAAGGGCGACGAAGGGATTGACGTCGAGCGCCTCGATCACGTCGCCGAGGTCGCGGGCGTTCGCCCCATGGCCACGATGGCTTTGAGCACCGCGTCGCGATCATAGGCGGGCCCGCCCCTCAATCCAATCAACAGCTTGGCCGCCTTTGTCCTGGCGACCAATGCCGCCGCCCTCGCCTGGTCGAGGTCGGGGTCCGCCAATGGCGTTCGCCTGGTTCTCCCGGCGGCTCCATCTTGATAAAAATGCGCCCCCTTTTTGGGCGTGCTCCCAGGGGAGTGTGTCGTGTAATCGCGGAAATTTAAATAGGATAAAGTAATACCTAATTAAATTATAAATAGGACTAAATAATACATATTAAAATTGTTAACAATTGTGGTTGATATTGAAAATACGGAACTATTTTGTAGTAAATCATAGAATAAGTATTGTCGTGGCCCCACTATCGTTTTACACTTCCAAACATGCTCGATTGGATCGGGTGTGATGCGAGAGCGTTTCTTCTCGTTCTATCCTGCAAGTCAATCGGTCCGCAGTTGCCCAACCGGATGAGTGCCGGGGTCCGGTTGGGGGCGGGAACCAATATCGGTTCCCGCCTTAATTCCAGCCTGGTTGTCCGACGTGAGGTCGCGGCCATGCTTAGACGGATTGCGATTAGCTTGGCGTTGGCATTTCTCGTGGCCCTGCCGGCGACGGCGCAGGACTTCCAGAAGGGGGTGGCTGCATACACGCGTGGTGACTACGCCACCGCTTTACGGGAATGGCGGCCCCTTGTTACTAAGGGAAATGCCAAGGCCCAGCACAACCTCGGTTTCATGTACTTTTACGGTGAAGGTGTCTCCCAGAGTTATTCGGTGGCTATGAGATGGTGGCACAAGGCGGCCGAGCAGGGGTACGCCAAAGCCCAGTTCAGTATCGGTGCCACGCATGCCCTAGGCTACGGTGTCCATCGGGACTACGTTCTTGCCCACAAATGGTTGAGCCTTAGCGCCGCTCAAGACGACAGGAACGCTATTGGGCTCCGGAATTTCCTTGCCAAGCGCATGACCCCCGCCCAAATCGCTGAAGCGCGGGAGCTGGTGCGGGAGTGGATGGCAAAGCACAAAAAGAACTGGTCAAACTAATGTCCGCATTTGGCCGTCCACCTCATCATGAGCAGAGATTTCCTTAACGGGGAAATGAAACCCCAGCGGGCTTTCATCGCCTTCAACCCGCGAAGGCCCCGTGATGGCATTCGCTGCGCCGCGCTTTTTCAATCTTTCCCATGGCCCGACTACCCGCCGCGCACCACCACCAGGCCGTCCAACGCCAAGCCACCGCCAAGGCCCGGAAGGGCAGAGAGGCGCCATGGATGAATAATGTGCCCGCCAGGAACTGAAGGCTGGATATGATGGGGCCGATGAAGAACGGCGATGCGCCCAGGAGCGCCCGGCGTCGATCTTGATATTTGTTGCATATTGCCGGCGCCTATTCTTAGTATTGGCGCTGTCTCACATTAGCTGTTGCTCCGCGCAGCCATGCCAGAAACCAAGATTACCCTTGAAGAGCACCTACGGTGGTTGTTCCCCACGCCCGTCGTTGCTCATCCGTGGGAGGGCAGCGAAGCGATCAACGAGGAGTTGCGCGCTCTGATCCTGAAAACCGAGCATTCGCCTCATCCGGACATGCGCAACGTGGTTGGCGGCTGGGCCACCGCCAAAGACTTCTTTTCCTGGGACGCCGAGTGCGTACGTGAGCTCTGGCGCCACATAGAAACGTTGGTCGCGACCGTCGTCAAGGGAACGAGCAAACTTAGCGCGGCCGAAAGCGCAGATCTCGGATTTGAAGCCTGGGCCAATGTCCTGAGACACGGGGGCTATCATAGGCCCCACACCCACTATAACTGCTACTGGTCGGGGGTCTATTACGTGAGCGTCGGCGAACCCAACACCGATGTTCCATGGAATGGCTGGCTTGAGTTGTTTGACCCGCGCAGTGCCACGGGGGCGATAGGATTGCGCGGTAACGTTTACCAGGCCCCCTGCCTGATAGAGCCTAAGCCCGGTCTGACGATACTGTTCCCGGGATGGGTAAAACACATGGTGCATCCCTTCCAGGGAAAAAGCGAACGGATTTCGGTTTCCTTCAACCTTCTCGGCGGGTAACCCGAAATCTGGGCGAGGCCGAAGAAGAGGCCAAGCTCGGCCGCATCGCCGCCAACCACCTGATCGACTAGAGTGCTATCCGCCGCGCACCACCACCAGGCCGTCCAACGCCAAACCACCGCCAAGGCCCGGAAGGGCCATGAAGGGATTGACGTCGAGCGCCTCGATCACGTCGCCGAGGTCGCGGGCGATTCGCCCCATGGCCACGATGGCGTTGAGCACCGCGTCGCGATCATAGGCGGGCCCGCCCCGGTATCCAATCAACAGCTTGGCCGCCTTTGTCCTGGCGACCAATGCCGCCGCCCTCGCCTGGTCGAGGTCGGGGTCCGCCAAGGCGACGTCGCCGTACAGTTCCAGAGCCACCCCGCCCTGGCCGAACATCACCACCGGCCCGACATCGGCATCGTTGTTGATGCCGAGGGCAAGCTCTAAACCGCCCGAGATCTGCCGGGCCACCAGCACGCCGTCGAGCACTACGGCGGGCGCCGCCTTGGCGACATTCTCTAAGATCTTGTCATAGCCGGCCCGCACCGCGTCCTCCGAAGCCAGGCCAAGCAGCACGGCGCCGGCCTCGGTCTTATGGGGAAGCGCTGCGGATACCCCCTTCAGGACCACCGGAAACCCCAATTCGCCGGCCGTTTCCACCGCCTCCTCGGCGCTGCCCACCACCGCCTCAATGGGCACTTTGATACCGTAGGCGGCAAGCAGGGCCTTGGAATCGGGCTCGGAAAGGGGATGGGGAACGCCGGCCCCGGCCCCGGCGGCGGCCTGGCGCACCCGTGCCGCCGCGGCCTCCTCTTGGGCGCTGGGGGATCGCCGGCCAACTTCGGCCGGCCGGCGGCTTGCCCCATAATTCGTCACGGCTTTGATCGCCCTGAGCGATTTATCCACCTCCTGGAGGAACGGCAAGTGGGGAAGATCGGCCCGAATGCCACGGCTGTATGCAGTGAGACCGTGGGAGATCATCGAGACATAGGCGATGGGCTTGTCTGCCTTGGCCGCCAGCCCTTCGACCATGCGCAGATAGTCCTCCTTGCGGTCGCTTCCCGGTTCGCGCATCAGCTCTTCCTGAAGCAGCAGGATATCGATATTGGGATCAATGAGGAGCAGTTCGACGGCCCGCCGGTAAGTCTCGGCGCTGGTCAGCACGCCGAAGCCGCCATCGAGTGGATTTCCCACCACGCTTCCCGCGCCCAGCATGCCCTCCAAGGCCGTTTGCGATTTATCGGACAGGGGCGGAAAGCGCAGCCCGTTGCTTTCCGCGGCGTCCAGCATCAGGCCGCGGAGCCCGCCGGAGAAGGTGATGGCGCCGAGCCTGGGGCCGGCGGGGAGCGGCGCGTGAAGCATGTATTCCGTCACCTCGACCACGTCGTCGAGGGTGGCGACACGGATCGCGCCGGCGGCGCCCGCGACCGCGTCGAAGGCGGCGATGGAACCGGCCAGCCTGCCGGTATGAGCGAGAGCCGCGCTGCGCCCTT
>JAPUGG010000058.1 GCA_027292975.1 Alphaproteobacteria bacterium
GAAACGATTGTTTATTCCCCTGCCGCCGGGCTTCGGACGGGAGGCGACAACGTAGGTCTTCTGGACAGCGGAAGACACACGGACACCAAAGCCTTTAACCTCGGTATCCCATATTGGTTTGTCGCCAGGCTTGAGCCGATCGACTTTCGATTTCGTGATTTTCATTACGGTCATGGCAGCCTCAATCTCTGTGCTACCACCATGCTACCACGGTATATCGTAAACACCAGTAATTAACGCGGTATCGTGCGTATTGATATGAAAGGGTTTCCGCAGATCAGCGTAAATGTTTCGGCTCTCAGATAGCTAGATCCAGTAATTCCCCATCAATGCCTGGTATGCGGCGTCGTGATCGGCAAGGAGGGCGCGCTCTGCGCCGCGTGCTGGGCCGAGATCGTGTTCATCGCGCCACCAATTTGCCGGTGCTGCGGCTACCCCTTCGAGCTGGACCAGGGTGGCGGCGGTGACGGCGCGCTGTGCGGCGCCTGCCTGCGCGACCCGCCGCCCTTCGCCCGCGCCCGCGCCGTGTTCCGCTACGATTCCGCTTCCCGCCACCTGGTGCTGGGCTTCAAGCATGGCGATAAGACCCACGGGGCGCCGGCCTTCGGCGCCTGGCTGGCCCGTGCCGCCGGGCCGCTCGCGGCCGAGGCCGACTTGGTGGTGCCGGTGCCGCTCCACCGCCTGCGCCTGTTCCGCCGCCGCTACAACCAGGCGGCATTGTTGGCCCATGCCTTCGCCGCCGCCGCGGGTCTTCGTTGCGTGCCCGACCTTCTCACCCGGGTGCGGGCGACGCCGTCCCAGGGCCGCCTTTCCCGCGCCCGGCGCCGGATCAACGTGCGCGGCGCCTTCGCCGTGGCAAAGGGAAAGGCGCGGTTGATCGACGGGCGGCGGGTGCTCCTGGTGGACGACGTGTTGACCACCGGGGCCACCGTGAATTCGGCGGCGCGCTGTCTTCTTCGCGCCGGTGCCGGGGCGGTGGATATCTTGACCCTTGCACGGGTGGTGCGTCCCGTGCCATGACGGCGGGGTTTTAAGAGCCTTGGAGACCGAGCGCGGCCATGGCCAAGATCGAGATGTATTATTCCGAATGGTGCGGGTTCTGCCATCGCGCCCGCGCGCTGCTGGAGGCGAAGGGGGTCCAATGGACCGGCCATGACGTGGATATGGCCGCCGGCTTACGCCAGGAGATGATGGACCGGGGCGCCGGGCGCACCGTGCCCCAGCTGTTCGTGGACGGCGCGCCCATGGGCGGCTGCGCCGAACTGTTCGCCCTCGAGGCAGAGGGCCGGCTCGACGCCATGCTGGGCCTTGCGCCGGCCGATGGCGGCGGTGGTGGAAGAGGGGAAGATGATGGCGGCGGATAACGGCGGCGGCACTTTTCGTCTCGCACTTGTCCAGGTCAATGCCGGCGACGACGTGGCGGCCAACCTGGCCCGGGCCTGCGATTTCGCGCGCCAGGCGCGCCAGAAGGGCGCCCAATTCATCGCCTTCCCCGAGAACGTCGGCTTCATGGCGCCCGACGGGCTAGGGGTTCGCCAGGCGGCCAAGCCCGAGGCGGAACACCCGGGCCTGGCTGCCTTCCGGGCGCTGGCCCGGGAGATCGAGGCCTGGCTGCTGGTGGGCTCGCTGGCCATCGCCACCGATGACGCCGAAGGCCGTGTCGCCAACCGCTCTTTCCTGGTGGACGAAAGCGGCGAGATCAAGGCCACCTACGACAAGATCCACATGTTCGACGTATCGCTCGCCGGCGGTGAAGACTACCGCGAATCGGCGACCTACCGGCCGGGCGGCGAAGCCGTCGTGGCCGAGAGCCCGTTCGGGAAGCTCGGCATGACGATCTGTTACGACCTCAGGTTTCCCTATCTCTACCGGAGCCTCGCCAAGGGGGGCGCGGAGATGATCGCGGTGCCCTCGGCCTTTACCCAGGCGACCGGCCGGGCCCATTGGCACACGCTGCTGCGCGCCCGGGCGATCGAGACCGGGGCTTTCGTCTTCGCCCCCGCCCAGTGCGGCACCCACCCCCGGGGGCGCAAGACCTTTGGCCATTCCCTGATCGTCGATCCCTGGGGGACCATCCTCGCCGAGGCGGGAGAGCAACCGGGCGTGATAACCGCCGATATCGACCTCGCGGCCTCGGCCCGCGCCCGCGCCCAGGTGCCGTCCCTCACCCATGACCGCGACGTCGCCGGCCCCTAACGGGCGCACCCATCAGCCCAGGATTTCGTGGCCGATCATGCCGGCCGCCACGGTGGCGTTGGTCCGGGAATCGATGATGATGAAGGCACCGGTCGCCGGGTTGTCGCCAAAGGCATCGAAGGCGATGTCATCCTTGAGGCGGATGGAAACCGCGCCGATATCGTTGGCCGCGAGCGGCCGGTCGCCGCCAACCCGATCCAGGGTGTCGATATCGATGAGGTAATCGGGGGCCTCGATTCGCACCGGCACGGCCACGGTGCCGGTGCGCAGCAGATACGGCGCCCGTGGGTCCTGGGGCGCATCGTCGAGCCAGCAAACAATGGCCCGTATCTCGCGCGCCTCTCTAGGTGGGGCATCTGCCGCGGCCAGCATATGGCCTCGGCCCGCATCCACCTGATCGGTGAGGGTCACGGTCACGGATTGGCCGGTCACGGCGGCGCCGAGCGGCCCATCCGGGCCGCCGATGGAGGCAACTCGGCTCTCCCGGGCACCCGGCGAAATCCTGACGCGGTCGCCGATGGCCACGCGGCCCGAGGCGATGCGGCCCATATAGCCGCGAAAATCGGGCGCCGCCGTGTCCTGGGGCCATGCGGCAAGCTGGATCGGCAGACGAAAAGGAAGATCGAGCCCCTCTTCGCCGGCGGACAGCCCTTCCAGGATTTCCAGCAAGGACGCGCCGTCATACCAAGCCATGGCTTGGGATCCGTGGACCACGTTGTCGCCCATCTTGGCCGACACCGGCAGGTAATGGACCCGGGAAAATGGCAATTTTGCGCAGAATGCCTGGAGCGCGGCCTTGGCTTCGGCGAAGCTTTCGCGCCGGTAGTCCACAAGGTCCATCTTGTTGATGGCGAAGACCGCTTTCTTGATGCCCAGAAGGGCGGCAATGGTGGCGTGGCGGCGGGTCTGGCGGGTCATGCCGTGGCGCACGTCCACCAGGAACAGGGCGGCGTGGGCATTGGATGCGCCGGTGACCATGTTGCGGGTGTATTGCTCGTGGCCAGGCACGTCTGCCAGGATGAAGGCGCGCTGGGGCGTGGAAAAATACCGGTAGGCGACATCGATGGTGATGCCCTGTTCGCGTTCCGCGCTCAGCCCATCGGTGACGCGCGCGAAGTCGATATGGTCTTCGCCGTTGGGGCGTGCGGCCGTGAGGGTCTCCATCTGGTCGCGGGTGAGCGCGCCGCAATCGGCCAGCAGCCGGCCGATGAGCGTGGATTTCCCGTCATCGACGCTTCCCGCGGTGGTCAACCGGAGGAGTTGCCCGTGGCGGGCAGGCAGGGATTGGTCGTCCATCAGAAGTATCCCGAGAGCTTTCGGCGCTCCATGGCGACCTCTGAAACGGTGTCGTCGAGCCGGGTGGCCCCGCGTTCGGACAACTCGGCGGCCAGGGTCTCGGCCAGCACTTCCTCGGGCGTCGCCGCGTTGGAGGCGACCGGGCAGGTGCAGGTGATGTCGCCGATGGTGCGGAACCGCACCCGGCGGCGCACCGGGCTCTCTCCGTCTTTCAGCGGGATCAGCGGGTGCACCGGCACCAACAGTTCCCCGCGTTCGACCACCTCCCGGTCATGGGCGAAATAAAGCGGCGGCAGGGCGATGCCCTGGCGGGAAATGTAGCGCCAGATATCGGCTTCGGTCCAATCGCTCAAGGGGAAGACGCGCATGTGTTCCCCAGCATCGACCCGGCCCTGGTAGAGGTTCCACAACTCGGGCCGCTGGCGCCGGGGTTCCCAGCCGCCGAAGGAATCCCTGAACGAAAAGACGCGCTCCTTGGCCCGGGCCTTTTCTTCATCGCGCCGGGCACCGCCGATGCAGGCATCAAGGCGAAATTCTTCGATGGCATCGAGCAGGGTCACGCTCTGATGGGCATTGCGGCTCTCACCGGGGTGCTTGAGGACGACCCGCCCGGCGGTGATGCTGTCTTCCACCTTGCGGACGATCAGCTTGGCGCGGGCCTGGGCGGCCGCCTCGTCCCGGAAGGCAAGCACCTCGGGATAATTGTGGCCGGTGTCGATATGCAGGAGCGTAAACGGCATTGGCCCCGGCGCGAATGCCTTGACCGCAAGGTGGAGCACCACGGCGGAATCCTTGCCGCCGGAAAACAGCAGGGTGGGCCGTTCGAACTGGGCGCCCACCTCGCGCAGGATGTAGATGGCCTCGCTCTCCAGGGATTCCAGGTGCTCCGGGCGCGCTACGCTGGTGCGCTCAAGCCCGTCGGTCGGGGCCTCGCGCCGATCATCGGCTTGCAGGCTCACGATTGGCTTTCCGGGACGCGGTCCGCGGTCACGTCGTCCTGGCCGGCGGCCGGGGCCTGGTGTCCGCTCGCCTCGTGCAGGCCGCATTCGCGGTCGTCGGGCGATTCCCACCACCACCGCCCGGAGCGTTCATGGGCCCCGGGCTCTATGGCGCGGGTGCAAGGTGCGCAGCCTATGGAGGCAAACCCCTGATCGTAAAGCCGGTTGTAAGGCACGCCGTTGGCTTTGATGTAGTCCCAGACCTGGGTCCGCGACCAGGCCGCTAGGGGAGAGAACTTGTATAGGCCGTTGGCGGCGTCCCATTCGGCGTCGGCAAGATCGGCGCGGGTGACCGACTGCTCTTGGCGCAACCCTGTGATCCATGCGCCTTTGCCCTTCAGGGCGCGGCGCAGGGGGCCGAGCTTGCGGATCGCGCAGCAGGACTTGCGGATATCCAGGGAATCGAAAATTGCGTCGAGCGCGTGGTGGTTGAGAAATTCCTCCACCTCGTCGGGATCGGGCTCATAGACCTTGATGGGAATGCCGTGATGGGCTCGCGCTTGGCGGATCAGGTCAAGGGTCTCTGAATGCAGCCGCCCGGTATCGAGGACAAACACCTCGATCGCCAGCTTGTCCCGGCACACCAAGTCGATCAGGACCATATCCTCGGCGCTCATGGACGACGCAAGCGTAACAGGTGCGTGTTCGCGGGTCGCACGGGCCAGCAAGGTTCGGGCGTATTCGATGTGGCCGTTCGCGGCCTCGGGGGTAGCGCCATGCATGGGTATTGCCTTATTAACAAATATAACTGGACAATCTATATGATTTCAAAATTTATTTGTAAATAAAATTATTATACAAATTAATTACGTATTATTTGAGATTTGGTTGCGGGTGTGGTGGTCGTGAGGCTGAAGGCGGCGACGGCCCGACTGCCTGGAATGGACCTACCCTTCCATCAAGTTCATCTGGTAATCTGCCGTTTGACGGAACGTGATCCTTGTCGGTGACATGGGGAGGCCGGGCATGTCGCGAATATTGTTCGTTGCCGTTCTCCTTGCGGTCGTCGGCGGCTGCGCGCAGAAACGCAATGATAATGTCCTGCCGCCGCCCCCCACGGAGGATCAAAGGGCCGGCTTCGGCACCGTTGGTTTGACCTCCGTTCGCTTTACCCCGGAAATCAGTTTTAGGCTCCCCGCCAAGGGATCGGG
>JAPUGG010000059.1 GCA_027292975.1 Alphaproteobacteria bacterium
TTGAGATGCCCCGGATCGGGAAGCTGAACCTTGAGCGCGGGATTGAGGAACAGTTCCGCGTCCTTAGGCCCGATCCCCCTGGCCGCCAGCGCGCGGCCCACGATCTCCGGCAGGCCGAGCCTTTGCGCCAGCACCAGGGCCGCGCGGTCGTCATCGAGCCGCGGCCGCCAGTTGAGGCCGCTGAATGAGCGTTCCACGGTCAAGGATTCGGCACCAGCCATGCCGGTGTTCCTAGTCTATTACCCCGCCAAATGGAATCGATTAGGTGTCCATGGGCTCGAATCCGGATTTGATGGCGAAGTTGTGATGGGTCTCGATGTGCCGCACGGTCCCGGTCTTGGAGCGCATGACGATGGAATACGTCACTGCCCGGTCGGCGAAGCGGCGCACCCCATTCATCATGGCGCCGTCGGTGACGCCGGTGGCCGCGAACATCACGTTGCCCGACGCGAGATCCAGGATATCGTATTTCCGGTCCAGGTCCTCGATCTTCCAGCGGGCGGCGCGGCGGCGCTCGTCGTTGTTGCGGAACAACAGCCTTCCTTGGAAGAAACCGCCGATACAGCGCAGCGCGGCGGCCGCCAACACGCCCTCGGGCGCGCCGCCGGAACCGAAATAGATATCGACACCGCTATTGGGCTCCGACGTGGCGATGACGCCGGACACGTCACCATCGGAAATCAGCATGATCCGGGCGCCCGCGGCGCGAACCGCCTTGATCAACTCCTCGTGGCGCGGCCGGTCGAGGATGCAGACCAATAGATCCGAAAGATCTTTCTTGAGTGCCTTGGAAAGCTGCTTGAGGTTGCGGTCCGGGGTTTCGTCGAGATCCACTATGTCATCGGGCAGGCCGCCGCCGACGGCGATCTTGTCCATGTAGACATCGGGCGCGTTGAGGAAGCCCCCCTGTTCGGCCATGGCGATGACGGCGAGCGCGTTGTTGCCGCCCTTGGCGGTGATGGTGGTCCCTTCCAGCGGATCCAGGGCAATGTCGATCTTGGGGCCACCCTTGCCGACCTTTTCGCCGATAAAGAGCATCGGCGCCTCGTCGCGCTCGCCCTCGCCGATAACCACCGTGCCTTCGATGTCCAGGCTGTTGAGCGCGTTGCGCATGGCATCGACCGCCGCCTGGTCCGCCGCCATCTCATCGCCGCGACCCATCAGGCGCGAGGCGCTCAACGCCGCCGCCTCGGTGACCCGAACCGCTTCCAACGCCAGATTTCGATCCATTACGTCATCCATGACATCCCCCCCTTCTGGACACCCGGCGCACCGCCGACACCGGGTTATGGACCTGACGATTGTAGAGGTTTTTGAATCCCATCGTTAAAGGGTTTCGATCCTGATCATGCGCGGCGGCGCGACCATGGTGTCGAGCCCACTGATAAGCGCCAGCGCCCGGCCCATGGCCGCCTCTTCGGTCTCATGGGTGGTCAGCACCACCGGCACCGGTTCGCCCGGGGCGCGTCCCCGCTGGAGCATGGACTCGAGCGATATCGCTTGGTCCCGGAAAATCGCCGTGATCTCCGCCATGACGCCGGGCTCGTCGCGAACGGTCATGCAGATATAGAACGGCCCGTTATGGCGTTCCATGGAAACCGGCTTGGACGGCGCGAGATCGCCCGCGGGAATGGCGAATGTTGGCACCTGGTCACCCCGGGCGACGGCCATGATGTCGGCGACGACGGCCGAGGCCGTGGGCCTGCCACCGGCGCCCTTGCCCTGGTAGACGGTGGTTTCCACGTAATCGCCGTCGGCCACCACCGCGTTATAGACGTCTTCGACATGGGCGATGGGCGTGTTGCGCGCCACCAGGCAGGGATGGACCCGCTGTTCGACGCCATGAGCGGTGCGCCGGGCGATCCCCAGCAACTTGACGCGATAGCCCAACTCCTCGGCGAAGCGGATGTCATCGGCGGTCACGCCGCGAATGCCCTCGATATGGATGGCATCGAAATCGACCTCGGTGCCGAAGGCCAGGGCGGTCAGGATGGCCAGCTTGTGGGCGGTGTCCACGCCGTCGATGTCCAAACCGGGATCGGCTTCGGCATATCCCAACGCCTGGGCCTCGGCCAACACGTCGTCGAATTCACGGCCGCTTTCACGCATGGTGGTGAGGATATAATTAGAGGTCCCGTTGAGAATGCCGTAAATGCGTTCCACCGCGTTGCCGGCTAGGCCTTCGCGCAGTGCCTTGACGATCGGAATGCCGCCGGCCACCGCGGCCTCGTAACCCAGCGATACCCCATTGCCTTCCGCCAGGCGGGCGAGCGCCGTGCCGTGATGGGCGAGCAACGCCTTGTTGGCGGTCACCACATGGCGGCCGGCCGCGAGGGTGCCCTCCACCAGTTCCCTGGCGATGCCATCGGACCCGCCGATCAACTCCACCACCGCGTCGATCCCGGGCCGGCGCGCCAGGGCCAAGGGATCGTCCACCCATTCGATATCCTTGAGCTCAAAGCCCCGGTCGCGGCCGCGATCCCTGGCCGAAACCGCCGAAATCACGATATTCCGACCGCACCGCCGAGCGAGCAGCGCGCCGTGATCCTGCAGCAGCCGCACGGTAGCGGCGCCGACCGTGCCAAGCCCGGCGATGGCGATGTTCAAGGGCTGGTTCAAGAGGCGGCGACCTGCTTGTCCCGGTCGTCGGAAACGACTCCGGCGGAGCGGAAGAATTGCTTGATATTGCGGACCGCCTGGCGAATGCGCTGGGTGTTTTCCACCAGCGCGATGCGGACATGGCCGTCGCCGTATTCACCGAAGCCGATGCCGGGCGAAACCGCGACCTTGGCCTCGCGTAGCAGCAGCTTAGCAAATTCCAGGGATCCCAGTTCCGCGAAATGCGCGGGCAAGGGCGCCCAGGCGAACATGGTCGCCGGCGGCAGCGGAATATCCCAACCGGCCTCGGCCAACCCCTTGACCAAAACGTCGCGGCGTTCGCGGTAAAGCGCGCGAATCTCGTCGACACAATCCTGGGGTCCGTTCAGCGCGTGGGCGGCGGCCGCCTGAATCGGCGTGAAGGCGC
>JAPUGG010000006.1 GCA_027292975.1 Alphaproteobacteria bacterium
AAAAGCGGACCGCCCAATCCGCTGGTGGAGAAAACGCGCGCGGGCGGGCGGGTGGTCCTGCCGATTTTCTCTCTCCGCCCATGACGCCAATACGCGAAAAGGCCCCTAATTCCGGGCCTTTGGCCCGGAATTAGGGGCCTCTCCGCGTATTGACGTCATGGCATCATGGGTGGAGAGAGAAAATCGGCAGGACCACCCGCCCGCCTGCGCGCGGTTTCTCCACCAGCGGATTGGGCGGTCCGCTTTTTGAAAGAGATAGCCCCAGGACTTGGCGTTGTTCCTGCCATACTAGGGGGAGGTCTCGGTGCCGCACCAGCCAATCGGTGCCGATGGCGAATTTATCGAGGTCAATTTCATGTTGCTTGGGAGCCTAATGGCGGTTTTGGCCGCCGCCGCTTTCGGCCTCAACGCGGCCACCGTCCGGCGTGGGGTCTTGACGGCCACGGTGGCCCAGGGCATGGCCATAACGGTACCCATCGGGGTGCCGCTGTTCTTTTTGGCGGCGTTGGCCATGGGCTCCCTCGGTGCCCTATTCGAGTTCTCGTCCAAGGCCGTCGCGTTGCTTGTCGCAGCCGGTGTGCTGCATTTCGTGTGGGGTCGTTACTGCAATTACCGGGCGACCAAAGCCATGGGGGGCAATGCGATTATTCCCATAAGACAGTTGGATTTTCCCCTCAAGCTTGGCCTTGCGATCGTCTTTCTTGGGGAGACCTTGACCCCCCTAAAGATATCGGGAATCTGCCTCATCTTGTTGGGTGGGAGCATCGCCATCCGGCCCGGGCGCTTTCATCAGGCGCTCGAGTCCGATTCCGACCCGGTGCCGGCGCCGGAGAGCGTTTCCGCGGCAGCGGCAGCGTCCCCCACCCGGGCCCCAGCGTTTATGCCCAACTATGCCGAGGGCTATACCTTCGCGCTTTTGTCGATCACCGGTTACGGCGTGAGCCCTCTTTTTATCCGCATGGCGTTGGAGGATACCGGCCTCGGGGTAAGTCTAGCCGGTGGCTTGATCTCTTATGGGGCGGCAACCATGGTGATCGCGCTAATGCTGATCAAACCGGGTCAGCTCGCGCATGTTCTCTCTATTGACCGCAAATCCACCGGATGGTTTCTGATTTCGGCCTTGTTCGTCGCCGTTTCACATATGTTTAGGTTCATGGCGCTCTCGGTTGCGCCGATAACCGTCGTCGCCCCCATTCAGCGTTCCGCCTCATTGTTCAAGGTGCTGTTCAACTGGGTTCTCAATCGGCGGCATGAGGTCTTCGAACGGCGCCTGCTGGCGGGGATCTTGGTATCGGTTCTAGGCGGTGTCGCCCTCACCCTCAGCACCGACTTCGTGGTCAGCCAGTTTCCACTCCCCGATTTCATCATCGAAATCATCGGCTGGACCTGGCCTTGATTCTGTTTCGCCCGCCTCAGCCGCGTCAGATGCGCTCGATTGTCAACCAGACACCGTTGTCGGGCCGTACGGTCATGGACATGGTGGGCACCGGCGCCCGGCCCGGCCCCGGCGCGAAGCGAAGCCGCGCGAGCAGGGTCGTGAGGATGATGTGCGCCTGCATCATGGCGAAGTTTGCGCCCACGCAGACTCGCGGACCCGCCCCAAAAGGCAGGTAGAGGAAACGGTCACGGCCTTCGGTCGCCTCGGGGGAGAAATTATCCGGGTTGAACTCGTTGGGGCGGTCCCACCACATTTCGTGGCGGTGGAGCGCGTAAGTTGGAATAAAAATCGTATCCTTGGGCAGAACCTCGCGGCCGGCCAATATGTCCGGCTTAAGCGCGTTTCGCGCCAGTAGTCCGACCGGGGGATAGAGGCGCATGGCTTCCTCTATGACCTGCTTGACATAAGGCGTCGCGTCCAAGTGCTCGGCGCCGGCGGCGGCGTGGCCGCCAAGGGCGGCGCGCGCCTCTTCGCGAGCACGGGCCTGGGCCTCGGGATGCCATGCCAGCAGCAGCAGCGACCACGATAGCGCCAGCGCCGTGGTCTCATGGCCCGCGACGATGAAAAACTGCATATTGTGGATCAGGTCGGTCGGCGTCATGCGCCTGCCGGTCTCTGGGTCCTCGGCCTTCAGCATGTGATCGAGCAGGTCGTCCACGTCGCCACCGGCTTGGCCGCGGCGCGCTTCTATGGCGCGCGATACCATTGCATGCATGGTCCGCACCGCCCCCCGGCCGAGCAGGGCTCCGGGTCGCGGCATCCAGTCCGGCATTTGCAGGAAGTCGAGAACCGAGGCTTTCCCCGCGGTCTCGAAATACCGCAGGATGGCATCGGCGTAGGCATCCGCGTCGAAGTGTTCGCGTCCCGACAAGGCGACTTCGCAGATGACGTCGAAGGTGGCGGAAAGCATCTCGGCGACCATTTCGGCCTTGCCGCCGCTCCCCGACAGGCGCCGGTGAGCGCGCTCGGCGGTTGCCGTCATCACCGGCGCCAGCGCCGTCACATTGCGTTGCGCGAAGACCGGTGCCACGGCACGGCGCTGCCAGCGCCAGGATTCGCCATTGGATGTGAACAAGCTGTCGCCCACCGCCGGGCGCAACATGCGCAGCATCACCTCGGATTTGGGATAATTGTCCACCTCGTCGAGAAAGATCCTGCGCAGCGCAACCGGGTCCTGCACCATGTGCCAGCGTGCGCCGAGGCGACCCGACAACATGGGCTGGCGATAGGCCAATGCAGGAATGATTTCGAGCACATTACGCCGCGCCGCCCGGAGCGTCTGGACCAGTGACAAGGGCCGTGCCGGCGGCGTGACCGTTGGTGGAAGTGGTTTGGAGGAGCGATCCGGCATTTCTTTGAAAGCCATCGTCATGGGGGCAGTTTAACCCAGTTGGCGGCCTCGGGGTGTTTCAAATCCTCTCATGCCGCCGGAATTCCAACCCTCATTCCGCATGCGCGATACCATCGAGGTAGGCGATCCAGTGCCCGGGAAGGCCATGCGCCCGTGCGCCGTTCCTGAGAAGCGTGATGTAGCGGAGCGAAGGATTCCCGTCGGTGGCTTTTCCGTCCGCTACAAAGGTCACGGCATCGATAGGGGACCCGCCGCTATCCTCGGCGGCGAGCCAGATCGGACGGTAACGCCATCCGGGGATGCCCTCGGACGCGCTTAGGCGGACAAGCTCGCGGCGGGTTAACCGATAGAGCACGCCCCAAACCTCGGCATCCTCATCCGCGCTTATGTTCGCCGGCGCGGCCCTGCCCTTGGGGCGGCCTTCCAGATTGAACCGCAAGCGGTAGCCCAAAATCCGGCCGGCGCGCCATTCCAGGGGCTGCATCTTGCGGCGTTCCCGAAAGGCGCTGTCATGCATGTTGGCGCCATAGGCGAAATACCAGACCTCGTCATCGGGGTGGCCGTCCAAAGCCAGCCCCCAGGTCCGATACCAGAGCCGCGCAAGCGGCCAAACCCGCAAGATGACCGGAACCCATGCCCGTTTCAGCCCACGGCGCAACGCGATCCACATCAGGCATTCTCCCGGCGCGCCAGGGCGATCTGCACGGTCGCGGCGGGCGCGGCCAGCGCGTTCTCCACGATCTCCGTCATTCCGCCGTGTCCACCCGCTCGAGGAAGGAGACGTAGTCGTCAGGTAAGCGGCGCTGCCGTGCGGCTTCGCGGATAATTTTCATGTACGGCAGCGAGGGCCGGCCTTCGGGCGCGCCGCCGGTGTCTCTGAAGGTCACGACGGGGACAGATTTGCCGGTGTCGTCCTCGGCCTCGGTCCAGAGATAGGCGTACTGGCGGCCTTCGCTGGCGTCGAGACGGAAGAATTTGCCCAAGGAAAGGAGATAGAGGACACCGTGAACCACACCGCCGGGATCATCGACGATGTTGGCCGGCGCCGATATCCCGGGCCGCCGGCCGCCGGCGACGGCGAAGCATAGGCGGTATCCGTTGAGCCGGCCGGTCCGTGTCTCGACCGGTGCCATGTGCCGCCGTTCCCGGAACAGCCGCTCGTTCATGTTGGACCCGTATGCGAAATACCAGAGAGGGTCGGAAACGTTCGGCGGCGGCGTGCGGTGGCGGCGAAGCCGGACCCACAATCGACAAATTGGCCACCAAGTCGGGTTCATGGTTTCTCGTCCCTCTTGGTCATTTCCGAGAGACGATTTCGGGCGCGCCGTTGGCGTGTCATCTCACCGGTTTCCATAGCGCGGCGCAAGCGGCCAAACCCGCAAGATGACCGGAACCCATGCTCGTTTCAGCCCACGCCGCAACGCGATCCACATCAGGCATTCTCCCAGCGCGCTAGCCTCGCGTACAGGGCCAGCTGCACCGTCGCGGCCAGGACCGCCAAACCGAAGACCGCTTCGAGGGACAAAGTATCGGCGACGGCCGCACCGGCGAGCGGCAGGAGAGCGGCGGGCGAGGCCAGCGCGTTGAAATAGGCGGAATACGCGGGCCGCTTGTGGTTCGGTGAAACCTCCATGAGATAACCCAAATAACCTATGGTCATGCCATTGACCAACGCCCCGATGGCAACGAAAAGTGCGGCGAAGGCGGGAAGCATCGGCCAGGTCCCGTTATCGCCTAATGTGAGGATCGCGAAGACCCCGAGCGGCGGCGCCAGGCGCAGCACCGCGACCACTTGCAACAACACTAGCTTCCCGAACCGATCGCCGATATGACCCCAGAGCGCGTTGGAGGCAAGCGCCCCCGCCGTCTGCGCACCCAGCAGTATACCGACGTCTTCAATACCTAGACCCATTCGTGCCGCCGCGACGACATAGAACGGCAATGCCATGAAGGTCGCGCCTCCGACCCACTGGGTGTAAAGAAACAGCCGAAAGCGGGGATCCGTCCGCATGACCTTCAAACCGTCGGCTAAGAACGCCCTGAACCGCCCGGCCGGTTCCCCATCTATGGCTGGTGCCGGCGGTTCCCCTGCGGAGACAAAGCTGGCCGCGGAGCTGACCATGAGAACCGATGCGAGGAGGAAGATCAGTGCATGGGCGTTAAGCACCGGTTGGGTGGCGAGCAGATGGTGGACCAGGGCGGCAACGCCGAGAGCGAGTATTCCACCGCCAAAGAAACGCCATGCGAGCAACCGGGAACGCGCACCCGACGAAATGGACCGCCCGACGATATCGTTGTAGGGCACCGCAACGATGCCGCTGATGAAGGCATAGAGCGTCCAAAGTATGAGAAACGCCCCCGCGAGCCAAGCGCCGGAACCCGCGCCAGCCACCGCCAACAGCACCGCGATGAAGGCAAGACAAGCGGCGCGGCCAAAGGCACCGGCGATGTAGAAAGGCATGCTTCGCCGCGCTCGCTGCGCGAGAAAGCCGACCACCAGCTGCGGCAGCAGCCAGCCCAACCGCAGGATCGCACTGGCCGCGCCCACGGCATAGACATTGCCCGTCAAATGGTTGACCAGGCTGGCGATGATGGTCGCGGTGTCGACCGCGGAGGATCCTGCCTGGAACGCCGCGCCGGCCCCGGCGATTTTCCAGAAGACCGGGCCGCCGACCCTCTCTCGCCCCTCACGCGCGGTCATGGGATTTCGCCATGGAGAGCTTCGCGGTACGGATATCGACACCGCTCCGCCAAAAGACGATGCAACCGGTACCCACCATGAGAACCTTCGAGATGACGGTCGTGAACAAAATCATGGCGAGCGCCAGTTCATCGGCAACGCCGAGCAGCTTGAGCGCAAGACCTGCGCCGATGACGAAACCACCGGGAACGCGGATGACGCGCGCGAGAACCAGCGCAAAGCCGACGAAAACCATTAGAAACAGGTAGTCGAGCACGTCGAGTACGACGCCCACCGAAAGACCCGCCCACAGGAAATGTGTTGCCGCCAACAATTTCATCAAGACGCTGGCCAGAACCGCGCCGACTTGACGCGCGCGTTGGCGCGGCCAGAGGATGCCTTGCCGGATGGCGGATCTCAGCCCATCGAAAAGCCGGCCGCCCTTCACCGCCAGCCAGTCGACCCAGCGGCTAACACGTGAGTCGTCCCGGCCGAGCGGCGAACGGCCAATGAAAAGAACATAGAGAAGGGCCGAGAATAGAATGAAGTTCAGTGCACCTGCCAGTGCCAGGCCAGCGTTCACATTCCCTTCGATGCCCGGAATTTGGGCGGTGAAAGCCACCAGACCGGCAAACATGGCGAACACGATCCCATCGATGAAGCGATCGATGGCCGTGGTCACCAGTACCGAGGCCAGCCGTAAGCCTTCCAGGCGAGCGATCAGCCATGCGCGGACCAGGGGGCTGACGCCGAGTGGAATGAGGATGGCAAGGCCGTAGCCGGCCAAGATGGCACCGAACAGACTCAAGGTCGGAATGGGTTTTAGATCGTACAGAATCTGTCGCCATTTCCATCCGCGGATGAGCTGTTCGAGAAGGATCGTCGCCCCAAGCGCAAGAAGAAAAAGGGGCTCGGCAGTGGTTAGGCTCGCCAGGAAAATCTCGACGTCGAGGTCACGGTAGAGCCATAACACGACGATGATCGCCAACGCCGATCCGGCGATTGGAAGCACCCAACGAAGGAGGAAGCGGTTACGTTCCATCATTGAGATCCCTGTTTTTTGCTCGTCGCCGAAGTGG
>JAPUGG010000060.1 GCA_027292975.1 Alphaproteobacteria bacterium
GATGTTCGTCAATCCGGGGCTGGAACGCTTCACCACCCATACCATGAATGTCGGCGTGCACATGATCAAACCCGGCGAACTCGCCTGGGCCCACCGCCATACCATATCGGCCCTGCGCTTCGTCATCGAAGGACATCCCGATCTCTTCACCGTGGTCGACGGCGCCCGATGCCCCATGCAAGACCGCGACCTGGTGCTGACGCCGAACTGGCAGTGGCACGACCATCACAACCAATCGGGGGCCCGGGCATTGTGGCTCGACGTGCTCGACGGGCCGCTGGTGGGGGCGCTCAACCAAGTCATTTTTGAGAACTTCGGCGAGGACTGCCAGCCGGTGCGCAACGATGTGGAGCCGACCCGGCTGCGCTATGCCTGGGCCGACATGAAGGCGGAGCTGGAAGGCACCAACGGCGCCGATGCCTCACCCTATGAGGGGATCATCGTTCCCTACCGCGACCGGCAGACCGGCGGCCCCGTCATGACGACCTTAGAGCCCGCCATCCAGCGTCTGCCCGCCGGTTTCAAGGGGGCGGTGCGGCGTCAATCGGCCAGCGCCGTGCATTTCGTCATGGAAGGCACCGGCCGGACCGAGGTCGACGGGGAGACCCTCACGTGGGGGCCGCGCGACTGCTTCGTCATCCCGGCTTGGTCGCGCCATGCCCATTTCAACGAGGCCACGGACGCACCGGCGCTGCTCTTCCGGGTGACCGACCGCCCGGCCCTGGAGGCCCTCGGCCTCTACCGCGAAGATCCCCCAACCGTCGCTTGCCCGTAAAGTAATCTGGTATAGTGAAAAAATCCGCTAGACGGGAAAGCGAACCATGGCCACCGCGATCGACCTTGAGAGCATCCGCGACAGCTTCTATGCCGAAGTCCGCGAGCGCGCCAACGCGCAGTTCGAATCCGAATCATACCGGCGCATCCTCGAGCTGCCCCTGACCGTAGAGCGGGCCCGGGTATACGTGCTGCAGAAAGGCTTCTGGAACCTCAACCGCCGCGACTGCTGGGCCTTTGCCCAGGCGCTGGCGCCCATGGACGTGAAGGCGCTGATCTGGGACCACGAGCTCGACGAGTTACAGGGCAACGAGGCCCGCGGGGTCGAGGACCACTATTCCCTCCAGATCCGCCAGGCGGCAACCATCGGCCTCACCCGCGACGATTTCGAGAATGAAGAGCCGGCCGACGAAACGCTGACCTGCGTCTACGCTTGGATTCACCTGTGCCGGGACAGTCCTTGGCTCAAGTCCGTCGCCGCCTGCGCGGCGCTCGAGGTGTCCAACTCCGCGGATTGGGTCACCGGAGGCGGCATGTCGTACCGCTGGGCCAAGAAGCAGGAAGCCGAGCTCGGCATCCCCTACGACAAGCAGGTCAACGCCAAGGAACACGCCGAAGTGGACATCGAGCACGGCAATTTGCTGGCCAAGGTGGCGACCGCCCATTGCGATACGCCGGAGAAATTCAACCTCATGCTGGAAGGCCTCAGGGAAAGCTGGGCGCTGGACCGGGCCTGGAAGGGCTGCCTCGCCAATATGATGGCGGCGCTGCCCGACCCCGAATAAGGCAACGGGCAAGGCGCGCGCTCCATCCAATGGCCGAACCTAGCGGAGACACCCCAGAGCAGTACCGCAAGGACCGGGTGCTGCTGGATTCCTATCTCGACTGGGCGGCAGGGGAAGGCGTACCGGTGATCGAGGATTTCGGCGTCGACCTGCTGGCCGCCGAGACCGCGCCCTGGGACCGGTTCGGGGTCGACGGCGCCATCATCAACCTCAAGGGCCGGGGAAACTATAGTTCCACCTTTCTTTTGGAGATTCCCCCGGGCGCCTCCTCGGCGCCCATGCGGCACCTGTTTGAGGCCGTCTATTACGTCCTTAAGGGCCACGGCTCGACCAGGGTGGAGGCGCATAACGGCGCCAGCCATAGCTTCGAGTGGGGACCCAAGGCCCTGTTCGCGCTGCCGCTCAACGCGCCGTATCAGATGTTCAACGGCTCGGGGGCCGAGCCGGTCCGCATGGCCGCCACCACCAACGCGCCCATGGTGATGAATCTCTATCACTCCGAGTCATTCGTGTTCGGCAACGATCACTGGTTCGCCGGCCGCGAGGGCGAAGAAGGCCGCTTCGCCGGCGATGGCGAGATGACGCCGATCCGCCCCGGCCGGGTCCTGTGGGACACCAATTTCGTCCCCGATGCCGGCGCCTTCGAACTCAAGCCGTGGGAGGCGCGCGGGGTTGGGTCGGGCAACATGCAGTTTATCCTGGCCGACGGCATCATGGGCGCCCACGCCTCGGAAATGCCCGTGGGCACCTACAAGAAGGGCCACCGGCACGGCCCCGGGCTGCATGTCTTCACGGTGCATGGGAGCGGCTACACGCTGTTGTGGTACCAAGGCGATGAAGACTTCCAGCGGGTCGAATGGCGCCACGGCATGGTGTTCGCCCCGCCCAATAAGATGTTCCACCAGCATTTTGGTACTTCCAATAACCACGCCCGCTATCTCGCTATCGGTCTCGGCTCGAAACGCTATCCCGTCGTTCAACTCCGCCGCGCCGGCTCCGAGAACAACCGCTCCGACGTTTCCATCAAGAAGGGCGGACGCCAGATCGAGTACGAGGACCAGGATCCCCGTATCCATCCCTTGTGGCTGCGCGAGTTGGCGGTTACCGGGGTCCCGTCCCGGATGGGCAAGTTCTTCGACGAGGAAGCGATGCTCAGGGAACTAAAAACCAGTGCGGCCGAGTGACCATCCGATGAACGCCCAAGCACCGCACACCAAGATCATCGATATCGAAGGCAAGTCCAACGACGAACTCCGCTTCATGCTCGACCCCTATCTCCAGTGGTGCCGTGGCGAGGGGATTCCCATCCACGAGGAATTCTGCGTCGATCTGCATACGCTCGAAACCAAGCCCTGGGCGCGCATGGGCATCGACGGGGCCTTTGTCCACATGTTGGGGCGCGGGGATTTCATCTCGGTCTTTCTCTACGACATCGCCCCCGGTGCACAGAGCGCCCCACAGCAGCACCTATACGAAGAAGTGATGCTGGTCATCGAGGGCCACGGCAGCGCCAAGATCGAAACCCACGATGGACAAACCCACAGTTTCGAGTGGGGCCCCGACGCCTTGTTCTCCATTCCGCTGAACGCGCGCTACCAGTTGTTCAACGGATCGGGCACCGAGCGCGCGCGCATCGCCTCGACCAACGACCTCTGCGTGACCATGAACATGTTCCACGACGAGGGTTTCATATTCGAGACGCCGACCCGCTTCCCCGAACGGGAAGGTCCGGGCGACCCCGGCTGGTTCGCCGGCGAGGGCGAGTTCGTCCCCTCGACCCGCGGCCGCCAGATGTGGGAGACCAATTTCGTGCCCGACGTCACCGCCTTCGAGCTCCGTGACTTCGCCAGCCGCGGCGCCGGCAGCAGCAACATCCAGTTCTGCCTGGCCGACGGGGTGCTCCATGCCCATACCTCGGAGATGACGGCGGGCACCTACAAGAAGGCCCATCGCCACCCCCCCGACTACCATGTCTTCATCGTCTCGGGACATGGCTATTCCCTGTTCTGGTACGAAGGCGAGGACGACTACACGCGCTTCGAGTGGGCGCACGGTTCGGTCTTCGCGCCAACCGACATGATCTTCCACCAGCACTTCAACGTGGCCCGGACCCCGGCGCGCTATTGCGCCACCGCCATGGGCTCGACCCGCTACCCGTTCACCGCCGAGAAACGCGAACTGAAGCTCGGGGTCGATGTTAGCGTCACCAAGGAAGGCGGTTTCCAGATCGAATACGAAGACCAGGACCCGCGCATCCACCGGCTCTACTTGGAAGAGCTCGCCAAGGCCGGCGTCGCCTGCCGCATGGGCGAATTCATGGATGAATCGGTGCTGACCCAGGGCGCCGCGGAGTAGCCCTACAGCTCCTTCAGGAAATCGAGCTTACCGGCCCAGCGCTTGCGCACCTCCGCGGCATAATCCTTGTCGACCGCGTTGACCTTGGGGAAATCGTCCTTCCAATGGTAGGGCCGGACCGCGTAAATGATGATGCGCGAGTTGGTCAT
>JAPUGG010000061.1 GCA_027292975.1 Alphaproteobacteria bacterium
CGAGCCGCCGGCGGGCGGCGGCGATCCCCTGTTTTGCGGCCCGGGCGGCGGCGAGCTCTTTTTGCGCGTCGTCGCGTGAATTGATGCGGGCCGAGCCGAAGAAGACGATGGTGTCCTGGATCCCCTCCGCCTTGAACCGCGCGGCCGGCTCCTGGTATTCGGCGAGGATGCGCAAGGTGCGCGCATCGATGCTGGTGAGGAATTCCTGGTCGAGGAAGGCCAACGGCGGGGCCGGCTGGGTGCTGCGGCCCCCACCCCGGGGTTCCTTGGGTCTGGTGCGCCTTGCCATGATCGATCCTCTATTGTTCCAAGCCGGCCGATTATGCCAGGCCCGACCGGATTTGAGCATTGGGCGAAGGCCCATGGCAACGGGTTTCGGCGCCGCCGGCGGGCCGAAGCCCCGGCGTCGGCGCCCGGGTAACCAAATGTTCAGATTCTCAGGAGAATATACCCGGTCCAAGCAGGGTAACCTTTACGGGCGGGCGGCCAGGCATGCTCAGGGAATCGGTCTATAGAGAGGAGCACCAGCCGGGTTCCACCATCTTTCGGGAGGGTGAACCGGGCGACTGCGCTTACGTGATCGAAAGCGGCATGGTGCGGCTCGAGACCCTGCGGCGGGGACGCAAGATCACCATCGCCAATCTGGGCGAAGGCGAACTGTTCGGCGAGATGGCGTTGATCGACGGCGAGGTCCGCCCTTCGACCGCGCTTGCCACCGAAGAGACCGTTCTGGTGGTGATCAGCCTCGACCAGCTGCGCGAGAAACTCGAGCAGGCCGACCCGCTCTTGACCTTTTTCATGCGCAATATCCTGAATCGCGTGCGGGCCACCCAAAGCCGCCTCCTGGGGGATCCCGAGAGACGCGAGAGGGACAGGTCCGATGACGCCTTCCTCTATAGGGATACGTCGCTCACCCGCCACCGTGAACGGGCCATGCGTACCCTCAAGCTCCAGGGCGAAATCAACCAGGCGCTTGCCGGGGATGAATTCGTGTTGCATTTCCAACCGATCCTCGATCTGAAATCGGGAACGACCGCCGGCGTCGAGGCCCTGGTACGCTGGAATCATCCCGAGCGGGGGCTGCTCTATCCGGCCGACTTCATCGGTTTCGCCGAGGAAAGCGGATTGATCATTCCCATAGGTCTATGGGTCCTGGAAGAAGCCTGTAAGACCCTGCGCAGATTTCAGGACAAAATGGATTCCCTCAACGCCGCCGCGCCGCCCCTCTTCATGGCGTTCAACTTGTCGTCGCGGCAGTTCTCCGATATCGACCTGGTGCGCAACATTTCCCACATCATCGATGCCACCGGGGTCAACCCCGAGCAGATCAAGATGGAAATCACCGAGACCCTTCTGATGGACAACCCGCCCCGGGCCGCGGTGACGCTCAACGGCATCAAGGCCATGGGGCTGGAGGTCGCCATCGACGATTTCGGCACCGGATATTCCTCGCTCAGTTATCTCCATCGATTCCAGATCGACACGCTGAAGATCGACCGCTCATTCGTGTCCACGGCGACCATGAACGCCGGCTCCATGGAAGTCGTGCGGGCCATTGCCGGCCTCGCCCGAAACCTCGGTCTCGACATCGTTGCCGAAGGCATCGAACGGCCGGAGCAGGTCACCTTGCTGCGCGACCTGCAATGCGATTACGGCCAGGGGTACTTTTTTTCCGAGCCCGTCGGCCGCGACCAGATTCTCGCCCGGATCGAGTCCGAATACGGTGGCGACAAGGCGTCCAACATCACGCCCCTGACCGGCGCCGCGGGCCTTGGGAATTTTCCTAAAGTGCGCTAGGCGTCGTAGCCCGGGTTGATCCGGTCCAGCATCTTCTTCAGCGACGGCCAGCCGTCGGGGCGCGATTCCGAGGGCGCCGCGTCATGGGCGAACTGCTGGGCGGTGAATTCGAGCAAGTTCTCGCTGATCTGCTCCCACGCGGCATTGGTGGACATGATCTGGATCTGCGTCTTGCAGGCCTTTTCCATGGTGTACATTTCCTTGAACGCCCGGGAAACGGTTGGGGCGCAGACCAAAAGGCCATGGTTGCGCAACACCAGGTAATTCTTGTCGCCGAGGTCGCGGACCAGGCGTTCGCGCTCGCCTAAGTCCTGTGCCTTGCCTTCGAAGTCGTGGTAGGCGACCCGATTGTAATAGCGGGTCGCCTTCTGGTGCATGGGCAAAAGCCCGTCTTTCAGGGTGGCCACGGCCATGCCCGCCACGGTATGGGTGTGCAGCACGCATTTGGCGTCGGGCCGCGCGGCATGGATCGCCGAATGGATGACGAAGCCGGCCGGATTGATGACGTGTTCGGTGTCCTGGACGATGTTGCCGTCGAGGTCGACCTTAACCAGGGCGGACGCCGTGATCTCACTGAACACGACGCCATAGGGGTTGATCAGGAAGTGTTCCTCGCTGCCCGGCACCTTCAAGGAGATGTGGGTGGCGAACAGGTCGTCCATGTCGAAATGGGCGATCAGCCGGTAACAGGCGGCGAGATCCACCCGCGCCTGCCATTCGGCGTCGGTCAAGGTGGCGTCGGCGGGAACCATGGAAGTGAACACCGGGTTTGCGCACATCATCTGCCTCCCTCGGGGCGATGCCCCGGGTTTTTCTCGCCACCGCCGACTCTAGAGCATTATCCGCCCAAATTGAACCGCCGGGCCCGTCAGTTGCCCCCAATCGCGCCCATGACCGCCTTGTGGAGCGGCCGTCCCCGGGTCGCGAGTTCGTCCAGCACGTCGAAATGGTAACGCCCGGGCGCGCGCGGCCGGGCGACCCGCAAGCCCTCGCCTTCCCAGGCATCGGCGAGTTCCCTTGCGTGGCGCTTGAATTCGGTGCATTCGGCGCCGCCGATGGTGATGATGAGCCGTCCGTCGGGGTTGCGCGGGCGGAGCCCGATGGGCGAGAAATCCCCGACCTCGGCCGCGTCGATACCGAGGTCCCGGTGCTGGCGGCAAATGGTCAGAGGTTCCAGGTCGTAAAGGCCGGAGATGCAGGTGGCGCTCTTGATGGAATCTGTGGGGAGCCCATAGGCGCGCCAGTCTGTCGCCATCATCATCGCCGCCAGATGGCCGCCCGCGGAATGTCCCCCCACATGGACCCGGGTGGGATCGAAGCGGAGGTTGCTCGGGTAGCTCAACAACCAATGCACCGCCCGGCGGCAGGATTCCACGGTGCCGCGCAAGCGCGCATCAGTCGCGTAAGGGTAACCGACGGCGGCGAAGTTCACGCCGGCGTCGACCAAGGCCGGCGCGAGATAGGTGAACATGTTCTTGTCCCGGCTCTTCCAATAGCCGCCGTGAAAAAACACGAACAGCGGCGCGAAATCGTCGGCCACCGGAAAGTAATCGAGCCGTTCGCGGTCATGGACGCCATAGACGAAATCGAGAAGCCGCGGCCGGTTGGCGAGAATGTCGGCATTGATCTCCGCGATCCGGGCTTCCCGCGCCGCCCGGGGTGCCACCAGCTCCGGTTGACGGACGCTTCCGGCGTATTCCAACTCCAAGGAGCGGAGATCGTAGTCGCGGAAAACCAGGGTCATGGGGCCTCTCCCGGCGGGTTAGCCATGGCGGCGATGGTGGGCTTTGGGGGACGGCGCTGTCAAGCGACGGCTAGGGCAAATTCCTGCCAAATTGAACCATTTGACCGGGAACTGCCCTAGGCCCTTGTGCGGCCTTTAATATTAATATATGAAAACGTGTTCATGTATTGAATTTTGGATGCTCCATGGCCCTCACCGATGATCAAACCGTGGAAATAGCCGAGATATTCCGGCTCATGGGCGATCCCACGCGTCTCAAGATTCTCATCTATTGTCTCGACGGGCCGGTGGCGGTGGGCGATCTCGCACAGGCGACCGGTGCCTCGCAATCGCTGGTCAGCCACCATCTGCGCCTTCTCAGGGCGGCCAGGATCCTGCGCGCCGAGCGGCGCGGGAAGAAGGTCTATTACGCCGCCGCCGACGACCACATCCGTACCGTGGTGGGCGACATGATCGACCACGTCGCCGAGCCCGCCGAAGACGGCGAGGATTGAATGGCCGCCCATCATCACGATCACGGCTGGGGTGAAACGGGGGTCGCCGTGGCAGCGGGATTCCGGCGCGTGCTGTGGGCCGCCCTGGCCATCAACTTCACCATGTTCCTGATCGAGTGGGCGGCGGGGATCGGCTCGGGGTCGGTTTCCCTACAGGCCGACGCCCTGGACTTTCTGGGCGATTCCGCGAATTACGCGATTTCGCTTTTCGTGCTGGGATTGGGCCCGCGCTGGCGCTCGGGCGCCGCGCTCTGCAAGGGCATCGCCATGGGGGCGTTCGGTCTTTGGGTGATCGCCGCCACTCTCTGGTCGCTGGTCTTCGGCGGCCGCCCCTCGGCCCTTGTGATGGGCTCGGTCGGTGTGCTGGCGCTGGCCGCCAATCTGGTCTCGGCCTTCCTGCTCTATGGCTACCGCCAGGGGGACGCCAACATGCGTTCGGTCTGGCTGTGTACGCGCAACGACGCCATCGGCAACCTGGCCGTGGTGGCGGCGGCGTCGGGCGTGTTCGCCACCGGCAGCAACTGGCCGGATCTCGCCGTCGCCGCCATCATGGCGGGCTTGGCGCTCTATGCCTCGGTCCTGGTGATCGCCCACGCCACCGGGGAATGGCGGCTTGCCGGCGACACCGGGCCGTGAGGTGCCCGTTGGACGGTTGCTCTCCGCCGTCCCGCCCGCTACATACAACGCTACCTACAACGCTAGAACCAATGTACCCGCGGCCTGGGGCCGCGCGGCCTGATCCGATGCTTTGAGGATTGCCATGGACCGGCGTCAGATGCTGATTTTCTCGGCCGGTATCGTCGCCTGCGTCGCCGTGGCCTGGGCGCTGGTTTTCCTGGTCAAGGACAGGAGGGCGACGCGGCCTGCCCAAGGCCCGGTCATCATGTTGACCGAGGCCGCCGATATCGGCGGCCCGTTCCGGCTCATTGATCACACCGGCAAGCGCGTCACCGAGGCCGATTTCAAGGGGCGATTCATGCTGCTCTTTTTCGGCTACACCCTCTGCCCCGATGTCTGCCCGGCGGAGCTGCAAACCATGGGCCGCGCCATGGATCGCCTGGCCGCCAAGGGAGACAACATCGTGCCGGTGTTTATTTCCGTCGATCCGGAACGGGACAAGCCGGCGGTCCTCAAGCGCTACGTCGCGGCCTTTCATCCCCGCATGGTCGGCCTGACCGGCAGCGCGGCCGAGGTCAAAGCCGCCGCCAAGGCCTATAAGGTGTATTACCGCAAGGCGCCCGGCGCCAAGCCGGGGGACACGAAAATCCTGATGGACCATACCTCGTTCATCTACCTGGTCGGGCCCGACGGCAAGGTGGTGGCGCTGATTCGCGGCGGCACCCGGCCCGAGGTTCTGGCCAAGGAACTGGCCCGCCTGACCGGCTAATCCTCGAGGAGCGCAAAAAATCGGGCCGGGGTTTCCCCGGCCCAAAGGTGTCTTTGCCCTGGCGTCGCTTAACGGCGGGTGCCGAAAAGGCGGAGCAGCATCATCATCAGGTTGATGAAATCGAGATACAGGCGCAACGCGCCCATGACGGCGAGCTTGCCGCTGGTCTCCTGGTCGTGCAACTCCGAGTATTCGTTCTTGATCTTCTGGGTGTCGTAAGCGGTGAGCCCGGCGAAGACCAGCACGCCGATCACCGAGATGGCGAATTGCAAGGCGGAGCTTTGCATGAACCAATTGACCACGCCGGCGATGATGATGCCGACTAGGCCGATGAACAGGAAGGAACCCCAGCCGGAAATATCGCGCTTGGTGGTGTATCCCCACAGGCTGAGCGCGCCGAAGGAAGCCGCCGTGATGAAAAACACCCGGGCGATGGATTCCCCGGTGTAGATCAGGAAAATGACAGAGAGCGACAGGCCCATCACCGCCGCGAAGGCCCAGAACAGCGCCTGGCTCGCGAACAGCGACAGGCGGTTGATGCCGAAGCTGATGACCATCACGAATGCCAACGGCGCCAGCATCACCACCCACTTGAGCGGCGTGCCGAAGATCGCGTTCATCAAGGTGGGCGAGCTGGAGGCCAGCATGGCGACGATGCCCGTGAGGGCCACCCCCGAGGCCATGTAATTGTAAACCCTGAGCATGTGCGCGCGCAGGCCGACGTCGATCTGGGCGGCCTCCGCTTGGCTGCGGGTCATAAAGCGTTTATCGGGACCAAGCATTGAGAAACCCTCGAATAGTGTGAAAATCGCGCGGGCGCGGAATCTCACGCCCTATTAGGGCAACAATATGTCACTGAATCACAGATTTTCAAGGGGCTCCGGTGGGTAAAAAGAAACCCAACGCGGCCAGTGCCAACAGCGCCCATGTGACCCAAACGGCCAATATTGTGCCCGATGCGACCTCTTCGGCCGCGCGCCGCACCTCGACGGTGGCGGCCAGCGCCAGGCCCGCGCCGACGAACACGAAGGGCGGCGTCACGGCGGATAGATATTGCAGGACGAAGATGCCGTCGCCGGCGCCGGGCGGCCCGAATGCCTGATCGGCGGGGGCCGCGCCGATGGCGGCCAACACCGCGGCCAGGTTCGATGTGACGGCGCCGATGGCAGCGGTCCCCATCGCCCAGCGCAGGAATTGCGGCCGGCCAATTGCGCGCGCCCGAAGTGGTGCGAGGCGGGGGTCCTCGAATTCCGACGGCATCTCAGAAATTCCTCAAAACCGGGGCGGGCTTCTGGGCCAGCGCCCGCCAGGTGCCGGCAAAGCCCAGCGCCACCACGCCAACCACCGCTGCCACCAAGACGGCTGCTCCCGGTCCCGGCAGGATCACCCAGTTCGCGTCCATGATCAGAGTCAGGATGAAATAGCCCGCAACAGAGCCCGTGAACGCCGCCACCAACCCGGCGGCCACCCCGGCGATTCCGTATTCGATGAGATAGGCCACGGCGAGGTCGCGGCGGCGCGCGCCGGTCACCTTGAGGATGACGGCGTCCCGCGTGCGTTCCCTCAAGCCCGCGGCGACCGCCCCGGCGAGAACCAGAATTCCGGCGATCAGCGCCAGCGCCGCCGCGGCGCGCGCGGCGGCGGCGATATTGTCGAGCGCGTCCGTGATCGCGGCGAGCGCTTCGCGGACGGAGATGGCGGTGACGTTGGCGAACCGGTCGGTGACGGCGCGGACCACGGCCTCCTGGGCCCGGGTCGGCGCCTCCACCGTGGCGATGAAGGTCTGGGGCGCCTCTTCCAGCGCGCCGGGGGAAAAGATAATGACGAAGTTGAGGCCGAGGGTCGACCAGGCGATGGCCCGTGTATTGGCGATCCTCCCGGTGATCTCCCGGCCCAGAACGTTCAGCGTCAGGGTGTCGCCGACGCCGATGCCGAGCCCCGGGCGATCCGCACATCGAGGGAGATCAGCGGCGGGCCCTTGTAATCGGCGGGCCACCATCGGCCTGAGACGATATCGGTGCCCTCGGGTTGGGCGCCGATATAGGTGAGCGCCCGGTCGCTCCGCACCGCCCAACGGGCACCGTGTCTGACGCGTTCAATCTGCACCGGTAAGCCGGCGACCTTGACGATGCGCCCGCGCATGGTCGGCATGCGCTTGATCCGGCCGGCCTCGGGCACGCCCTTGACGGCGGCCTCGAAGCCCGCCACCTGGCCGGGCTGGATATCGATGAAAAAGAAGGCGGG
>JAPUGG010000062.1 GCA_027292975.1 Alphaproteobacteria bacterium
GCCGGGCGGTTTGCTTTCTGTGGCACTTTCCCTAGGGTCGCCCCCGCCGGGCGTTACCCGGCACCGTGTTCCCGTGGAGCCCGGACTTTCCTCCCCCCGGGGCTTGCGCGATCCGGGGGGCGGCCATCCGGCCGTCTGGCACGTCCTCAATGTGGGGCGGAACCGGAGCCAGGTCAACCGCCGCCGCTTGCACCGAGCAGCCAGCCGAGCCGCGCCCCATCGATGCCGTCGAGCGGCCCGGTGAGGCGGTCGGGCCGGAAATGGCGGCGGAAGGCGGTGATCGGCCCAAAGGTGCGGGCCGGATCGGCGCCATCCCCCATGGGGTATCCGAACCGCGCGAGCTCGATGGCGAAGGCCGTCATCGACGGCACCGGGTCCTGGGGGCTGAGATCAGGCGGCGGGCAGAGGCCGATGCCAGCGGCGGCCAATCGGTCCCAGGGAAAGCGCTCTCCGGGGTCGAGCTTGCGATCGGGCGCCACGTCGGAATGGCCGAGCACCCGCGCCGCGGGGATGGGATGGCGGGCAAGCACGCCCTGGGCCAGGGTGACCAGCGATTCGATTTGGGCACCCGGAAAATCGCGGTATCCCAGGTCGTGGCCGGGGTTGGCCAGCTCGATGCCGATGGAGACGTCGTTGATGTTATCCACCCCGGCCCAGGCGGCCGCCCCGGCGTGCCAGGCCCTGGCCTCTTCGGCGACCAGGGAATAGACCCGGCCGGCCTCGTCCACCAGGTAATGGGCGCTGACCCCGGCGGTGCGGTCGCAAAGCCGGGCCAGCGCGTCTTCCGTATTTGCCATGCCGGTGTAATGAAGAAGCAGGATATCGATCTCGGCGCCGGCGGGCCGCGCGCCGAAATTGGGCGAGGGTTGGACGATGGCGTCGACACTCATGGTGGGGTTTTACCCCGTGGCTGTGCCTGGCGCCAGGGCGGGCGAGGGATGGCGGTGCGGGCCGGCGTTCCCCTGGGCCCGGCTGCCCTTTATCATGGTGCGCTTGGCGCGCCCATTTTACCAAGTTGCGCTTGGCGCGCCGTCTTATTGTTAGGGGGCGCGACTATGGTGCCCGCGGGGGAAAAGGATGCTGAACGAAATCGAACAAACATCTGAGCAACTCGAGCGAAGTGCGCTGGAAAGCCTCCATGAGTTTTGCCCGGCGCCCGCGCGCGATGCCCTCGGCCTCAAGCTGATCCGTGTCGAAGACGTTTCGGTGGCGCTGTCGTCTGCCATTCCGTCTATCCTGGTCAACCGGGCGCTTGGGCTTGGCACCGAGGCGCCGGCGACGGCTGACACCATCACCCGGGTGGTACAAACCTACCGGCGCCTTGGCTACCGACGCCATGGCTTGGGCAGCTATTTCCTTCATGTTTATGACGACGAGCTATCCGGGGAGGCGGCGGCGGCACTCAAAGAATTGGGCCTCGTGCCCAGGCGGGGATGGATGAAGTTCCGCCGCGACTCAGGCCCTCCGCGTGAGATAGACACCGATCTGCGGATAGAGTTGGCGACCGACCAGGAGGCAGCCCATCACTTCGGGCGCATCGTCTGTTCGGCCTTCGGCATGTCGGATCTGGCCATTCCCATGATGGCCGGCATCGTACACGACCCGCGCTGGCACCTGTTTGTCAGTTACCACGGCGACACACCGGCGGGGGCCGGTGGGCTGTTCGTGGAGGACGGCCAGGGGTGGCTCGAATGGGGCGCCACCGATGAAGCGTTCCGGCGCCGGGGCAGCCAGGGGGCGATCATGGCGGCGCGCATCGGCCTAGCAGCCGAGCTCGGTTGCCAGAACCTGTTCACGGAAACCGGCGAGGCGGTCGCCGGCGACCCCCAGCATTCCTACGGCAATATCCAGAAGATGGGATTCGCGGAGCTCAGGCTCCGGGCCAATTACGCGCCGGGCGCCTAAGCTTTAAAGCACCTTCCCGCCGCCCAGCAGGCGGGCGATTTCTTGGCGCTTTGCGTCATCGCAGAAGGCCGAGGCGCCGATGAGTTCCTCGAGCCAAGCGCACCACGCCCGATCCGGCCGCGCCCCCGGCTCCCCGGCCATGAGCGCGCTCAGTTCCTCGCTGGCCCGGGCTCTGCGTTCCAGAAGGTCGCTGTAATGGAGGTCGCATTCCGCCGTCGGCTGGGGATAGCGCAGGAGTTCCTCGCCCGCCGCCACCCGGATGCCGTCCAGATGATCCCGGAAAAGCTCCCAGGCCGCCCGCGCCCGATTCTCAGACATCGCCTCGGAACTTTCCGTTGAAGCTCTCAACGATAGCGTTCTGAACGGGTTTGCCCGGTTCGATGGTCGGGGCCGACATGGTATCAAAGATGGTGGTCATGGCGCGCGGTTTCTCTTATGTCCCATTATGTCCCATGGTCGATCTTGATCGGGTAACCTTCCCCAGAGACACATTATAAGGAAGTTTGTTGGTCCCAGGTAACCCTCTCCCCGATGAGAAGGAAGCGCCCGGGCGGCGCCCGCGGGATGGTTTGCGCCGGGACCTTGTGGCAGGCGATGACGTCACCAGATAAATGGCAGTTCTGGATCGACCGCGGAAATCTTTCGTATTAAACCAGTTGGTTGAATAAGCATGTGGCAATTCTGGATCGACCGCGGCGGCACCTTCACCGATGTCGTCGCCCGTGCTCCCGATGGCACGCTTTCGGCGCTCAAGCTGCTGTCCGATGACCCCGACCATTACGACGACGCGGTGATCGAGGGCATCCGCCGGGCGCTGGGGTTGGACGCCGGCGACCCCATCCCCGGGGACCGGATCGATGCCGTCAAGATGGGCACCACGGTGGCCACCAACGCGCTTTTAGAGCGCGCCGGCGCCGAGGTGCTCTTAGTGACCAATGAGGGCTTCGCCGATGCCTTGCGCATCGCCTACCAGAACCGCCCCGACCTGTTCGCGCTCGACATCCGCCTGCCCGAACAGTTGCACGCCCGGGTGGTCGAGGTGCCCGGCCGCGTCCTTGCCGATGGCACGGAGATCGTTCCCCTCGACGTTAGCTCCGCGCGGGCCGGGCTGGAGGCGGCCCATGGGGCGGGCATCCGGGCCTGCGCCATCCTCTTCATGCATGCCTGGCGCTTCCCCGATCACGAGCTTGCGGTGGCTGAAATCGCGCGCCAGGTCGGCTTCACCCAGATCTCCGTGTCCCACCAGGTGAGCCCGCTGATGCGCTTGGTCGGGCGCGGCGACACCACATTGGCCGACGCCTACCTTTCGCCCATTCTTTCGCGCTACGTGGACCGGGTGGCCTCGGCGCTGGGCGGCGCGCGGCTGATGTTCATGCAGTCCAACGGCGGCTTGACCGAGGCCGGGCGCTTCAAGGGCCGCGACGCGGTGCTGTCGGGCCCGGCGGGCGGCATCGTCGGCGCCGTCAAGACCGCCGCCCTTGCCGGCATGGACCGGGTCATCACCTTCGACATGGGCGGCACATCCACCGACGTCGCCCATTTCGACGGCGAATTCGAGAGAAGTTTCGAGACCTCCATTGCCGGCGTGCGCATGCGCGCGCCGATGCTCGCCATCCATACGGTGGCGGCGGGCGGCGGCTCGATCCTGCATTTCGGCGACGGCCGCCTCCAGGTGGGCCCCCAATCCGCCGGCGCCGATCCGGGGCCGGCGTGTTACCGCAAGGGCGGGCCGCTGACGGTCACCGACGCCAACCTGCTGCTGGGCCGCATCCGGCCCGAATCCTTCCCTGCCGTTTTCGGCCCCGGCGCAGATCGGCCGCTGGACCGCGGCGCGACCGAGGCCGGCTTCGCGGCCCTGGCGCGCGACATCTTTGCGGAGACCGGTAAGGCCATGACGCCGGAAGAGGTGGCCGAGGGCTTCCTGCGCATCGCCGTGGACAACATGGCGGCGGCCATCAAGAAAATCTCGACCCAGCGGGGCCGCGACGTGACCCGTTACGCCTTGGTGTCGTTCGGCGGCGCCGGCGGCCAGCATGCCTGCCGGGTGGCCGATGCTCTGGGCATGACGGAGATCCTCATCCATCCGCTGGGCGGCGTGTTGTCGGCCTTGGGCATGGGGTTGGCCGACCAGCGCGCGCTCGGCGAGGCGGCGGTGGAGGAGGTCTTCTCGGCCGAGCTGATGGACGGCTTGGCCGGGCGCCTCGATGCCCTTGCGGCCGAGGCCCGCGCGGCGCTGATCGACCAGGGGGTGGGGCGCGCCGAGATCACCGTGGCGCGGCGCGTGCATCTCAGGTATCGCGGCACCGATACCGCGCTGGAGGTGCCCTTCGCCGCCCATGACGAGATCCTGGCCGCGTTCGCTGCCGCCCACCAGGCGCGGTTCGGATTCACCAGCCCCAATGAGACGCTGATCGCGGGCGCGGTGTCGGTGGAAGCGGTCGGCGCATCGGGCGTCGCGGCCGGTGATTTGGCCACCGCCCCCGGCCGCGCGGGGCCGCTGGTCGCCGAGGCCCACGGCGAAATGGTTTGCCAGGGGGCCGCCCGACCGGTGGACCTGTTCGCCCGCGCCGGCCTTGCCCCCGGCGATGAGATCCTTGGCCCGGCCCTGGTCCTCGAGGAAGGCGCCACCACGGTGATCGAGCCCGGTTGGTCGGGCGCGCTCGACCGCTTCGGTCACCTGATCCTCACCCGGCCCGAGCCGCCGGTCCGGGCCGATGCTCCGGGAACCCGGGCCGACCCGGTGATGCTGGAGGTGTTCAACAACCTGTTCATGTCCATCGCCGAGGAAATGGGGGCGGTGCTGGCCAATACCGCCCGCTCGGTCAATATCAAGGAGCGGCTCGATTTCTCCTGTGCCGTGTTCGACTCTTGCGGCGGGCTGATCGCCAACGCGCCCCATATGCCGGTTCATCTGGGCTCCATGGGCGACTCGGTGCGCGCCGTGATGCGGGTACGCGGCCCCGGCATGTCGCCGGGCGAGGTCTACATCCACAACGCACCCTATGACGGCGGCACCCATCTTCCCGATATCACCGTCATCCGCCCGGTTTTCGGCGCCGAGGGCGCCGAGGTGCTGTTCTTCGTCGCCGCCCGCGGCCACCACGCCGATATCGGCGGCACCCATCCCGGCTCCATGCCGCCGGCCTCCACCTCCATCTACCAGGAGGGCGTGCTGTTCGAAGGCGAGCTTATGGTGGAGGGCGGCCAGTTCCGCGAGGACGCCATGCGCGCGCGGCTCGGCGCCGGGGCCATGCCGG
>JAPUGG010000063.1 GCA_027292975.1 Alphaproteobacteria bacterium
GACATGCCGGGTTTGACACCGTTCCTCGTCGTCGCCGTCAAGGTCACACATCAAAATCGTGAAATGCGTGCCCAGCGGCCTCCGCGCCCAAAAAAGCCGAGCACCGAGAACCAGGTTCGCGGGGGTGACAACGCCGAACCATGCCAAGGGGTTTTGCAGAAAATCCGCCATGCTGATCGCCTTCCTCCGCCTGATGATGGACCCGAGGGGTTCGCCATCAAGCCAGAATACAATATTGGGAACCCGACGACCGACGCGCACGTCAAAAGAGTTGTCGGTCTATTCCCGTTCGGAGAACAAGCTGGCCGATTGTGTTTCCGGCGTTGCGACGTTACTCGAAGCGCAGGGCGTCGATCGGGTTCAATTGCGACGCCTTGCGGGCCGGGTAAATACCGAAGAAGATTCCGACCGTGGCGGAGAAGCCGAAAGCCAAAACGATCGCCTCTATGCGGAGAAGGATCGCCCAGCCGGCAATCTCGGCGATCGTGACCGCGACGAAAATGCCCAGGACCACGCCGACCGTACCACCGATGATAGAGAGGGTCACCGCCTCGATAAGGAACTGGGTGCGCACGTCGCGACGGTGCGCGCCGACAGCGAGGCGCAAGCCGATCTCCCTGGTCCGCTCGGTGACCGATACCAGCATAATGTTCATGATGCTGATGCCACCGACTATCAGGGACACCGATGCCACCGCGGCAAGAAGCAGGGTGAGCACACGGGTGGCCTCGCGCTTGGTTTTCGCCACCTGTGTCAGGTTGCGCAGGCGGAAGTCGTCCTCTCCGCCCCGCCGTATCCGGTGGCGCTGGCGGAGCAGGTCGCGAATCTGTCGTTCCGCCTCGGCCATCGCATCCTCGTCGTAGATCTTGACGAGAATAAAATTTACCGAACGCATGCCGCCTTGTGTCGACCCGAGCACCCTGACCTTCGCCGTTGACAGGGGAATCATCAACACATCGTCCTGATCGTGGCCCTTGGCGTTCTGGCCCTTGCCCTCGAGCACGCCGATCACGGTGAGCGGCACGTTTCGCACCCGAATCAGCTGACCAAGCGGATCGGCCCCGCCGAAAAGCTTTTCCGCGACAGTCGTACCGATCACCGCCACCTTCCCGGTGCCACGAACGTCTTCCTCCATAATGGTTCGCCCCGCTGTTACCTCCCACTCACGCGCCAGGAAAAATTCCGGCGTGATCCCCTGCACGATCGTCGACCAATTAACGTTTCCCTGAACCACTTGGGCCGACCCCGCGACCGACCCCGCCGCCACCATCACGGCCGGCACTTCGCGCTGGATGGCGACGACATCGCCCTCGGTCAGGGACGCCTTCGAGCCGGTTCCCAACTGGGCGCCGCTCTTTGTCACAGAGCCCGGCCGCACGAACAGCAGGTTCGCCCCGAGACTGCGGATCTGTTCGGCGATGCGGGCCTGCGCGCCGTCGCCCACTGCGATCATGGCGATGACCGCCGCAACGCCAATGATGACGCCAAGCATCGTCAGCCCGCTACGCATCTTGTTCACCTTCAGCGCGCGCAAGGCGATATGCACGTTGGCCGCGACCTTCATGGGACCGGGTCCGGGCTCGCCCCGGTCGCCCCCTGCTCGTCAGGCGGCAGCGCGTTTAGCATTGTGCCGGCGTCGAGCGGCGAATCGATCGGGCTGTCGTCGATCATGCGCCCGTCACGGAAGTTGATGATACGCTTGGCGTGACGGGCGATGTCGGCGTTATGGGTGACCAGCACAATGGTCATGCCGGAGCGATTCAGGTCTTGGAACAGCGCCATGATATCAAGACTGGTGCGGCTTTCCAGCGAGCCCGTCGGCTCGTCGGCGAGGATCATCAAGGGCTGGTTGACCACGGCGCGGGCGGTCGCCACGCGCTGCTGCTCCCCACCGGAGAGCTGGCTCGGGTGGTGATCGCGCCGGTCACCGAGACCGAGGTCATCGAGAACCTGGAGCGCCCGCCGCCTGCGCTCCGCCGCCGAGATGTCACTGTAAAGCAGCGGCAGCTCGACATTTTCGACCGCGGGGGTGCGCGCCAAAAGGTTGAAATTCTGGAAAACGAAGCCGATCTTCTGGTTGCGGATGGTGGACAGGTCGTCGTCCGAAAGGTTCGAGACATCCATGCCCTCGAGCAAATAGCGCCCCGCTGTCGGGCGGTCCAGACAACCGAGCAGGTTCAGGAAGGTCGACTTGCCCGAGCCCGACGGCCCCATGATGGCAATGAACTCGCCCGGGTCGATCGTCACCGTAACGCCGCGCAGGGCGTGCACCACCTGGCCGCCCATAGGGTAATCCTTGACGAGATCGATTGTGCTGACCAGCGGCGCGGACATCTCAAAATCCCCAGCGAAGGCCCCAGACGGTTTTTTTGTCCCGCCGCTTCTTGATGCCGACAATAACCTCTTGCCCCTCTCGAAGGGTGCCGGAGACGAACCCGGTGGAAGGGGTCTCTTTCGATCTCGCCGCCTGTTTTTTTTTGGCCTTTCCGAGCGGACCGGTAAGGATCTCGGTGGCACTCCCGTCACTGGTGCCGGTCCGCACCGGCACCGCAACCGGTACATCGTCTTGACCCAGGACCCAAACGACGCCGGGCCCTTCCGACCCCGCCTCGCCGGCCCGCGCACCACCGGTGCCACCCCCACCGGCGCTGCCATCGCTAGCGCCGCCGCCGCCGCTGCCGCCTACGCCTCGGCCCGCTCTGGCGACCGCCTTGGTCGGGGCACCAGCCGTCGGCACGCCGCCAGGCGGTCGGAAACGCAGCGCGGCGTTCGGCACCTTGAGCACGTCGGCCTTCTCGGCGACAACGATGCGTACCGTCGCGGTCATGCCGGGCAGTAGCGCGAGATCGCTGTTTTCCGCCGAGATCACCACCGTGTAGGTGACCACATTCTGAAACACCTGGGGCGCCTTGTGGATATCGACGATCTCACCACGGAACGATCTTCTCAGATAGGCGTCGACGGTAAAACTAACCTGTTGACCTGGCTTAATGCGGCCGATATCAGCCTCGTCGACATTGGCCTCGACCTGCATCCGGCGAAGATCCTGGGCGATGGTGAAGAGCGTGGGAGCCTGGAGGCTCGCGGCGACGGTCTGGCCAAGCTCGACGTTCCGACCAATGACCACGCCGTCGAGCGGGGCCCGGATGACGGTGCGCGCCAGTTCCACCTTGGTAAAGTCGAGCGCCGCCTGACGCTGCCTGACCGCCGCCCGCGCGATCTCGACCTGCGCCTTGGCGACGCGGATCGCCGCCTCCGCGCCCGCGATTGCCGCGACCTCGGCCCGATGGCGCGCGTCGGCGGCGCGCAATTGGGCATGCGCCGAGTCCCGTTGCGCCCGCACCCGGTCCAACTCGCTCTTCGAAATGGTGCCCCGCGCGGCCAGGGGCTGCTTCCGCTGATGGTCGCGCTCGGCCTCCACATAGATCGCACGGGCACTTGCCGTTTGCGCCTCGGCGACGGCCCGGGCGTTGCGCGCGTTGGCGACGTCGGCGACCGCTTGCTCCTTTGCCGCTTGGCGGCTCAGCAACTCGGCCCGCGCAATTTCGACCTCTGCCGCCGCCTCGTTGGCGCGCGCCTCGAAGCTTTTCGGATCAATCCGCGCCAGTGGCTGGTCTTTCCGCACCTCATCATTGAAGTCGGCGAACAGTTCGGAGATCTGTCCGGAAAGCTGGGACCCGACCGCGACCGTGACCAGGGCGTTGACCGCCCCCGAGGTGGTGACGGTACTGACCAGGTCACCGCGCTCGACCACCGCGGTCCGGTACACGGGCGCGCCAGGGCCCATGCTGTCTCCGCCGACCAGCCACCCCGCCGCCGGCAGCGCAACAACGAGAG
>JAPUGG010000064.1 GCA_027292975.1 Alphaproteobacteria bacterium
CCTTTTTCGAGCACCGCCACATTATGAATGCCATGCAATTTGGCCAGGTAATAGGCCGTCGCCAACCCGTGTCCACCGCCACCAATGATGATAACGTCGTACGCCGCCTTGGGTTCCGGATCGCGCCACGCACGGGTCCACCCGGTTTGCCGGATCAATCCCTGCTTGATGAGGCTGAAGACCGAATAGCGGGTCATCTCACAATCATCTATTTGTGGAAATCGAGCGCGATGGTGTTGTCAGCCGACGGTAAGACGGCTTGCTTCCAACTCCACGATGTCATTACCGGCTGGACCGGAAAGAAGATTAAGCAGCGGATCAAGGGGACCGTTTTTCAGGTTTTCCACGGCGGCGACAATGGCGGTGGCCCGGTGTTCGCATCTCCGCTGTGCGGCCAGGGCCTGGAACTTGGCGACTAGGTCGGCGCGGCGCGTCGGCCCGTTCGGCTCGCCCCAGGGCAGGTCGACCTGGGCTTCGAATATCCCCGATCGGGTGCCGACGATCACCCGGGAGGGCACCGTTGTCGGGAAATCAGCGGCCAACGCGTCGTGGCACGTGACCGTCACCTTATTCGCGAAGGCCACTGCCGCCGGATCGTGGAGATCGTCCGCCGCCATGGGCATCAGGGCGTTTTCACCCTTGGTCGCGGCAATGCCGAGGCAATAGGGGAGGCTGTATTGGGCGCTTTCCGGAGACGGCGGATCGGTCAGGTTGTCGAGGCTGGCGGCTTGACGGAAGGTTTCGACGTGGACGGCGTCCATGTGTTCCGCCTCCAGACCATGTTCCGTCATCACCTGCAGCAGGGCTTCCACGGCGCCGTGAATCCAACGGCAGGCCGAGTAGCGCTTGAAATAAGTGTCCATGATCTGGAACCCGCCGCCCAGGTCCGCCGTTGCGCGGCCCGGTTCGAACCGTTCGTCAATATCCAGGGCGTCGCGGCAGCCCGTAAATCCCTGCGCCGCCAGGTCGGCGGCGTTCAGGCCGGTGACCACCGACCAGGGGATCGATTCCTTGACGTTGGCGCCCATGTCCGAGCTTAGCGTCAGGTCGGCGATCCGTGGCCCATGGTAGGCGGTGATGGCGAGGGCGTGTGTGAGTTGCTCGGCACTCAGGCCCCGGAGCCGGGCCGCCGCCGCCGCCGCGCCGAAGCCGCTCCAGTTGCCCGTATGGTAGGCGGGCCGCCGTTCCGATGCGCCGATGCGGGTGCAGACCTCGTAGCTGGCGACGACGGCGGCCAGCAGCTCCAGCCCGCCCGCGTTGGTTTCTTGGGCCACGGCCAGGGCCGACGGAATGACCGCCGCCCCCGGGTGGCCGAGCGGGCCGCGATGACCGTCGTCCAGGTCGAGAATCGAAACGGCGGTGGCATTGACGAAGGCTGCCCCGGTCGCGTGCAAGCGGTCGGTCGAGAACCAGACATCGGCGGGCCCGTCACGATACTGCGCCGAGGCGACCGCCATGACGCGGGCCGTGCCCTTGGCGTCGCGGCCGGCCAGGGCGCAGGCGAGCGCGTCGATGAGGCAGTCCTCGGCCTTGGCGATGACGGCGTCGGGCAGATCGCCGGTGTCAAGGTCGAGGGCCCATTCGGCCAAGGTCGCGGCGGTCCAGAGGGTCATCAGTCCGTGACTTCGCGCTGTTACCGGAGATCGCACCCGAAATCGCTCACAGCAACCCGACCCGCGTCCTTCAGCGCCTGGGCGTAGCTGAGGATCAGGCCCGAGCAGGCATCGACCTGGGGCTGAGAAATCGGCTGTTCATGGACGTCGATACCGCTGGCATCCACCACGTACTGGCAATCCCTCCCGTATTGCGTGGAAGAAACGGATACGATCCCCCCCTCGAACGAGAAACCATACAACGCCGTGCGGGTGGGGGCGGCGGAACAATCGGCAACGTCAGTGGGCCACTTGGCGAGGGGCACGAGATCGGCTGGGTCGCCACAGGGGCAGTCCGGGGATTGGGCGCGGGGGTGTCCTTGGACCGCAAGGATGAGCGCCGCCGCCATCAGGGCCATCGTCGTCCTGTTCGTCATCTTGCCCTCCGAAATTCGTCGGGACCGTGTCGGGTGCGCCCCCGGTCACACCACGATCGTATCGGCTGTCCGTCGTCCATATCCAACATCGACGCCGACGCGGCCTTGGCGAAGGCGGCGTCGGGCAGGTCGCTGGCATCAAGGTCGAGGACCCATTCGGCCAGGGTCGCGGCGGTCCAGAGGGTCATCTGTCCGTGACTCTGTCCAGCCGGACGACGAACACCGAGCAGGTGGCGTGACGGACGATGCGCGCGGCGGTGGTTCCCAGCAGATAGTCACCTACATTCGGCTTATGGGATGCGACGATGATGAGGTCCGCGCCGATCTTTTTGGCGTGGGCCAGGATTTCCTGATAGACGTCCCCGAATCGGACCGAAATGGCGGCGGCTCCTTCGTCCAGATCGACTTTCGCCGCCAAGGTGGTGAGGTCCTTCTCGATCCTCTCGGAAGCCATCGCTTCGTAGCTCTTTGGTAGGAACTGCGAAACCACGGCGGGCGCGGCACGGATGACGTGCAACAGGTGCACCTGGGCACCTTGGGCATTGGCCATGTCCGAGGTGACACGTAGTAGACCGTCGTTGTGTGTGTCGTGTTCAAGATCAACAGCGACGAGAAAATTCTTGAACATGCTTCCTATCCTTCCGCGCTAATCGCTATCAATCGTTGCGGTGGTGGAAGCCGCATCGGCGCGTTGTGACGCTAATTGCATAAAGATCACTGGCGCCGCAACGATGAGCGCAGTGAGGTCACTTTCCCAACCGGGGGCGACCATCAGCAGGCCCGCGACAGCCATGACCGCCCGCCACAGCCCGTTCAACGGTGTCAGGAAGTAACCCGAAACCGCCGTCGCGATGGCGAAAATGCCGAGCGCGCAGGTTAGGGAAACATGGAGAAAGGACACCAAGGTGAAGTGTTCCGGAAGCACGATCAGCATGGTCGGCGCATAGACGAAGACCATGGGCACCATCAGCTTTCCGACGCCC
>JAPUGG010000065.1 GCA_027292975.1 Alphaproteobacteria bacterium
AAGGTGCCGCTGATCAAGCCAAAGAAGAAGCCACAGAAAAAGCCAAGGAAGAAGGTCAAGCGCAAGGTCAAGCCGGCCGCGCCGCCGCGCCAAATCGCCCGCGCCCGGCCGCGCCGCCGGCCGCCGGCCTCGAGGGAGGATTTCCTGCGCTCGGTGTTGCGCGACGTGGCGCCGGAAAAGCGCTCCGAGCGACCCAAGAAATCCGTGAAGAGGGAAACGCCGCGTCCGGCGCCGGCGGCGAAAAAAACCCCGGTGCGCCGGGCGCCGCTCGATGTCCAGGCGACCATGACCGAAATCGATGCCATACGGCGTCAGATCGAAGCCTGCTGGAGCATCCCCGCCGGCGCGCGCAGTGCCGAAAACCTGGTGGTCGGCATTCGTGTCTGGGTCAACCCCGACGGCAAGGTCGCCAAGGCCGAGATCCTCGATCGCGCGCGCATGGGGGTGGATCGGTTTTTCCGCAGCGCGGCGGAAAGCGCCATGCGCGCGGTTCTCAATCCCCGTTGCAGCCCATTGCGGTTTCCAGCTAAAAAGTACGACCTATTCAAGGTGATGATCCTCAGCTTCAATCCCAAAGAGGCGACCGGGTCATAATCGCGCCGCCAAGCCATAATTCCGCCATAGATGACCCTTAAGACCGCAACAGCATGTTTGATCCCCGAATAATCGCGAAATCGGCCACCGGGTCGTGCCCCGTCGAAGGGACTTGGCACCGCGCGGTGCTGGTGGTGTTGTCATTGGCCGCGCTTCTGGCGATTTCCGAAGGCGCGGCGATCCGCACCGCCGCCGCCGAACTTAAGATCGACATCACCCGCGGCAAGGTCGAGCCGATGCCGGTCGCCATCACCAATTTCCTCGGCAGCTCACCGCGCGAAAAATTCATCGGCTCGAAACTCTCCTCGGTCCTGAGGAAGGATTTGGAGCGCTCGGGCCTGTTCCGTTCGATCGACCCCAAGGCCTTCATCCAGAAACCGGAAGCGCTTCAGTTACAGCCCCGTTTCGCCGATTGGCGCGTCATCAGCGCCCAGGCTCTGGTGTCCGGCCGCGCGCGGGTGCAGCCCGATGGGCGCCTCAGGCTCGAATTCCGTCTCTGGGACGTGTTCGCCCAACAGCAGATGATGGGGCTCGCCTATTTCACCATGCCCGGCAACTGGCGCCGGGTGGCCCATATCATCGCCGACGCCATCTACAAGCGGATCACCGGTGAAGACGGCTATTTCGACACAAGGGTGGTGTTCATTTCGGAGACCGGCCCCAAGAAGCGCCGGGTCAAGCGTCTGGCCATCATGGACCAGGATGGCTACAACCACCGCTTCCTGTCCGACGGCAGCGACCTCGTGCTGACCCCGCGGTTCTCGCCCACCGCCCAGGAAATCACCTATCTCTCCTATTACCGCAACCGTCCGCGGGTCTATCTCCTCAACATCGACACCGGCCGTCAGGAGGTCCTTGGCGATTTCCCGAGCATGACGTTCGCGCCGCGCTTTTCCCCGGATGGCAACAAGGTCATCATGTCCCTGGCCCACAATGGAAACTCGGACATTCATCTGATGGACCTGCGCACCAGGCGGGTGCAGCGGCTGACCCGTCATCCCGCCATCGACACGGCGCCGTCGTTTTCGCCGGACAACCGGCAGATCACCTTCGAATCCGATCGCGGCGGCCGGCAGCAGATCTACGTCATGAACGTCGATGGCGGCAACGTGCGCCGCATCTCTTTCGGCAAGGGCCGGTACGCGACCCCGGTATGGTCGCCCCGGGGCGACCTCATTGCCTTCACCAAGCTGCGCAAGGGCCGGTTCTTCATCGGTGTCATGCGCCCCGACGGCAGCGGCGAACGCTTGCTTACCGAGAGCTTCCTGGTGGAGGGGCCGAGCTGGGCGCCCAACGGCAGGGTGTTGATGTTCTTCCGCCAGACTCCTGCCGATGATCGCGGCCGGGGCGGCACCTCGAAGCTCTATACCATCGATATAACAGGGTATAACGAACGAGAGCTGGTGACCCCAACCGACGCCTCCGATCCGGCGTGGTCACCACTTATTCCATGAATAATCCGGGCTCCGGTACGCTCGGCGGTTGTCAGTCTCGTTCATTGTGTCTTATAGTGATTCTGCATGAACCACGCTTGGCGAACGCGTATGCCGGGCGTTAACGAATTGAAGCGAAACCTTGTCCCGTCTTAGACGTAACTATACGCGGGCGTTCTAGTCCCGGCTTTGCCACCCAGGGGGAAGAAAGATATGGCTCTGCGATTTGTGAGCATACTGGCCGCGCTGTTGCTTGTTGCGGCTTGTGAGACCACTCCTGAAAAGACCAAATCCGCCGGCGGCGCTGGCGGTTCCAGTGTATCGAGTGGCGATGGCGGTGGTGGGCCTAGCGGAACTACCTCCAAACCTCTGCCGGGGCCGAAACCCGGTTCGAAGGAAGATTTCGTCGTCAATGTCGGCGACCGGGTATTTTTCGATTTCGACAGGTATAATCTGAGGCCCAAGGCGCGCAATATCCTCCAGCGTCAGGCGGCGTGGCTGAAAAAGTATCCCAGTGTGGTGATCTCCGTTGAAGGCCATTGCGACGAACGCGGCACCCGGGAATACAACCTCGCGCTGGGCGAGCGGAGGGCCAATTCGGCAAAGAACTATTTGGTGGCGCTCGGCGTCAATCCGAACCGCATCCGGACCATTTCCTACGGCAAGGAACGTCCCGCGGTGGTGGGTTCCAATGATGCCGCCTGGGCGCAAAATCGCCGCGCCGTGAGCAGTGTTCGCGCGCCTGGTTCCTGACCGGAAACCGGCGCGGTAAATTTGGGTGCCCGCCCGTTCCGCGTCGGCAAGGACGCGGGCGCGGCCACCGTCCGGTCGCAAATTTTCGATCGACCGGATGGTGCGCTAGGCGGGCGCCTTATTTATGCCTAGAATCCCGACCATGCTTTTGGTCATGCAGCCGACCGCTCTTTGTCCCAAACCCGCCGGATCGGGGCCTTTTCCGTTCGCGTCCAAAACCCGTGCCGCCGGGATCCTCGGGGTTTTGGCGTTTGCCATGGCCATGGGTGCCGCCACGCCGGCGGGCCCCTCGGTGGCATGGGCCCAGTCCCGTGGCGGTCAGGGCAGCGTCCAGGCCCTGATCAACCGAATCGATCGTCTGCAACGGGAAATGACGACGCTGCAACGCCAGGTCTATCGTGGCGTCGGCGTGCCCGGCCCCGCTGCCGTGGTTGCCCCGGGCGCGCACAACCTCGCCGCGGCGATGCAGGTGCGCCTCGATGAAATCGAATCCCAGATGCGCGGTTTCACGGGCAAGATGGAAGAGCTGCAACACGCCATCAACGGCGTGGCGAAGCGTCTCGACAAACTGGCCTCGGACATCGATCTTCGCCTGAAGGCCCTCGAAGCCCGGCCCGCCGCGGCCGCGCCCGTGGCGTCTGGCGTTCCCCCCTTCGGCGGGTTGACCAACGCGGCGCCCGTTGCCGCTCCCAGGCTCAGCGCCGCGCCGGCGCAGCCCGGCGTGCTTGGCACCATCCCGCTTCGTGCACTCCAACGCCAGGGGGCCGCGGAGCAAGGGACCGCCCGGGTCCCACAGACGCTCAAGAGGCCCGTCAGGAGGACAGCCAAAGCGGCCCCGGTGCTGCCCAAGGGCACGCCGGAGGTGCAGTACCGACACGCCTCCGATCTCCTTTTCCGTTCCGATTTTAGCGGCGCCGAACGGGCCTTCACGGCCTTCGTCGCGGTCCATCCCAAGCACCGGCTTGCCGGCAACGCTCAATACTGGCTGGGGGAAACCCATTACGCGCGGGGTGCTTTCCGGACCGCCGCCGCCGTCTTCGCCGAGGGGTATCAAAAGTACCCCAACAGCGCCAAGGCGCCGGACAATCTTCTGAAGCTCGGCATGTCCCTTGCCGCGATCAACAAGAAGACAAGCGCTTGCACCACCTTCAAGCGACTTCTCAAGGAATTTCCCAAGGCTTCGCGGTCGATCCGGTCCCGTGGCCGGGCCCAGCGGAAGAAGCTTCGCTGCCGCTGAGAACGGGCCGAACCTTGCATTTGCCACACAAGCGGTCAGCGGTCCCGTGATCAAGACTTCCCTCCCCCGGTCCGGACTTGGCGGACGTTTCGCCGCGGCCATGAAGGATTTCTGTCCCTTCGAACCCCGGGTTGAACTCGCCGTCGCGGTCTCGGGCGGGGCCGACAGCATGGCGCTGGCCCTGCTGGCCGACCGATGGGCCCGGGCCAAGGGGGGCGCGGTGACGGCCTTCACCGTCGATCATCGGCTGCGGGCGGCCTCCCGACGCGAGGCCCTTTGGGTCCATCGCGCGCTCGGTGCATGGTCCATTCGGCACCACATCCTTTCCTGGGACCGGGGTGCTTCGGCGGGGCGGGCCAATCTTCAGGCGGAGGCGCGCGCCGCGCGTTACCGTTTGTTGGAGGAGCGGTGCCGTGCCAAGGGAATCCTGCACCTGCTGTTGGCCCATCACCTCGACGATCAGGCGGAAACTTTTCTCATGCGGCTGGAACGTGGCAGCGGGCTCTACGGCCTCGCCGCCATGGCGCCGGTGGTGGAGCACCAAGGGGTGCGGTTGTTGCGCCCGTTTTTGACGGTGCCGAAAGACGACTTGCGCGCCTATCTCAAAGGATGCGGCCAGGACTGGTTGGAGGACCCGTCAAACCAAGATACCGGATTCGCCCGGGTGCGCACGCGCCGCGCCATGGTGGGTCTGGCCGCGGCCGGGCTCACGCCGGAGCGGATCGCCGGGACCGCCGGACGCCTTGGTCGCGACCGCGCAGTGATGGATCAAGCCGTCGCCCGGCTGCTGGCCCTGGCGGCGGCGCCCGATCCGGCAGGATTCGTGCGTCTCGACCGCGATGGGCTGTTGGCGCCGCCGCCGCCGGTGGGGTTGAGGGCCCTTTCCAGGGTGCTTGCCGTGGTCGGCGGGGCCGCCTATGCGCCGCGGTTCGAACGCCTGGCCAGGCTCTACCATGAAATCGCCGGCCCCTGCCGGGCCCGGACGCTCGGCGGCTGCACCATCCGCAGGGCACGGGCCGGGGCGTTGTTGGTTTGCCGGGAACCGGCCGCGCAGGGCCCGCCGATGAGGATCAACGGCCCCGGGACGGTCCTCTGGGACGGACGTTTCCGGGTCGAACTTGCCGCCGAAAAAGGAGGCCGCAAGCGGACATCCATGACATTGGGGCCGCTGGGGCGCGACGGCTGGGCGCGGATCAAGACCGACGCCGCAGGTTTTTCAGGTTTCGCCCGTGGGCGTCCGAGGGTCCTGCCCGACGCGGTCAGGGTGGGGTTGCCCGCCTTGGGCGACCGCCTGGGCGTGGCCGAGGTGCCGCACCTCGGCTATAGACGGCACACGGGTGGTATTGCTAGTCTGAAGATTAAGGGAATCCGCCCCCTGCCGCCCGAACCGTTGGCGGGTGCCGCTTTCGGGATCGCGGAGACGGAGTCTCCGGTGTGATCGGGAGTGTGATCGGGCCTTGGGATGAATCCTTGTGAATCGGCCCGGGAATCACCATTTACCAGGATGTCATACGGGGATTGGTCGGCCATTAACCAACGGTTCGCAGTTGTCGCATAGGTTTGGTGGTAAATCTGAGGGATAGTCTGAGGGATAGAAGGTGAATAAGATCGGTCGAAATTTGGCACTGTGGGTCATTATCGGGCTCCTTTTGATCGCCGTCTTCAACCTGTTCCAAACGCCGGGCGGAGAGCCGCGCAGCACAGAACTCGCCTTTTCCGAATTCATCGCGGCGGTGGATCGGGGTGAGGTCAATGAAGTCACCATCAAGGGTAAAAGCATCGAAGGCACCTTCGAGGGCGGGGCGCCCTTCAAGAGCTACGCGCCCGACGACCCGACCTTGGTGGCGCGTCTCACCACCAAGGGCGTGAAGATCACGGCGGCGCCGTCCGAAGATGCATCGCCATCGCTTCTCGGCATCCTGTTGTCCTGGTTCCCGATGCTTCTGCTGATCGGCGTCTGGATCTTCTTCATGCGTCAAATGCAGTCGGGCAGCGGCAAAGCCATGGGCTTTGGCAAGTCACGGGCCAAGCTCTTGACCGAGAAGTTGGGCCGGGTCACCTTCGATGACGTGGCGGGAATCGACGAGGCCAAGCAGGAACTGGAGGAAGTGGTCGACTTCCTGAAGAATCCCCAGAAGTTCCAGCGCCTGGGCGGGAAGATCCCCAAGGGCCTCTTGCTGGTGGGGCCGCCGGGCACCGGGAAAACCCTTCTCGCCCGGGCCATCGCCGGCGAGGCCAACGTGCCGTTCTTCACCATATCGGGCTCCGATTTCGTCGAGATGTTCGTCGGTGTCGGGGCGAGCCGCGTGCGGGACATGTTCGAACAGGGCAAGAAGAACGCGCCCTGCATCATCTTCATCGATGAAATCGACGCCGTCGGACGGCATCGGGGCGCCGGCCTCGGTGGCGGCAATGACGAGCGTGAACAGACCCTCAATCAGCTGCTGGTGGAGATGGACGGCTTCGAGGCCAATGAAGGCGTCATCCTCATCGCCGCCACCAACCGGCCCGACGTCCTCGACCCGGCGCTGTTGCGGCCGGGCCGTTTCGACCGCCAGGTGGTGGTCCCCAATCCCGACATCCTCGGCCGCGAAAAGATCCTCAAGATCCATATGCGCAAGGTGCCGTTGGCGCCCGATGTGGAGCCCCGAGTCATCGCCCGGGGCACCCCCGGCTTTTCCGGCGCCGATCTCGCCAATCTGGTGAACGAGGCCGCCTTGCTTGCCGCCCGCAAGGGCCTCCGCATGGTCACCATGGCGGAACTGGAAGAGTCCAAGGACAAGGTCATGATGGGCACCGAGAGGCGGTCCATGGTGATGACCGAGGAGGAACGCAATCTCACCGCCTATCACGAAGCCGGCCACGCGCTGGTGGCGCTTCACGCGCCCAAGCACGATCCCTTGCACAAGGTCACCATCATTCCACGCGGCCGCGCGTTGGGCTTGACCGTATCGTTGCCCGAGAGGGATCGCTACGGCTACGCCAAGATGGAGTTGCAATCCAAAATCGCCATGGCGTACGGCGGGCGGGTCGCCGAGGAAATGGTTTTCGGACCCGACAATGTGACCACCGGCGCGGCCAGCGATATCCGCCAGGCAACCGACATGGCGCGCAGCATGGTCACCGAGTGGGGCATGAGCGACAGGCTCGGGCCGCTCAGGTATTCGGACAACGAGGAAGAGATTTTCCTCGGCCATTCGGTGACCCAGCGCAAGAACGTGTCCGACGCCACCGCCAGGATCATCGACGAGGAAATCCGCGTCATCATCGAGGCCGGCGAATCCTTCGCCCGCAAGATCCTTACCGAACACGAGGACGACCTGCATACCTTGGCCAAGGCGCTCTTGGACTACGAAACCCTGTCGGGCGACGACGTCAAGATCCTGCTGGCGGGCGGCACCATCGTCCGTGAATCCGAGGAGCCGCCATCGGACGCGGGCACGCGCTCCTCGGTGCCAAGTTCCGGGCACAAGGCTAGCTCCAAGGGCGAAACCAAGGGACCGGTCATCGAACCGGAACCCCAGCCGGAAGGTTGATCGTGACGGTGCCGCATTTGGCGGCGACGGGCATCGTCCTGGGGAGACCCCGGCCGTGACGACGCCGCTGTCCGATCTTCATCCCACGGAATTAGCCGCCATTTACCTGCGCCCGCTTTGCGGGGCGGTCGCCGTGGCGCGGCCCACCGCCCGGATCGGCGGCGCCTGGGCGGGGTTCGACCAGGTCGAGGTGGTGGCGCGCGACGGTAAGAACACCATCACCGGGCGCGGAAGCTTGGACGACCTCGCGGCCTGGGCCGCCGGCCCCGCCCGGTTTCACCAGGCGCGGATCGATTGCCTGCTCGCGCGCCTGACCGATCAACGGCCCACCTTCGCGGGACTCTGCCTCGATGAGCCGCGCATCATGGGCGTGCTCAACGTCACCCCCGACAGCTTTTCCGACGGCGGTGATTACGCGACCACGGAGGCGGCCATCGCACGGGGGTATGAGCATTGCCGCGCCGGCGTGGCGATCCTCGATATCGGCGGTGAATCCACGCGGCCCGGGTCCGATCCGGTGGCCGCGGCGGAGGAAGGCCGCCGCGTTCTTCCGGTGATCGAGGCCCTGGCCGCCGCCGGATCGGGGCCGGTGATCTCCATCGACAGCCGCAAGGCCCAGGTGATGGAACAAGCGGTCGCGGCGGGGGCCTCCATCATCAACGACATCTCGGCCTTGGCGGGAGACCATCGTGCGCTGGCCGTGGCCGCCGATTTGGGCGTCGGGGTGATCCTCACCCATTGCCAGGGGGCACCCAAGACCATGCAGGCGGCCCCGGCCTACGACCATCCGCCGTTGGAGATATTCGATTACCTGGAAGGGCGCATCGAAGCGTGCGAGGCGGCGGGGATCGCCCGCGCCCGCATTGCCGTCGACCCCGGAATCGGTTTCGGCAAGTCGCTGGAACACAACCTCGCCATCCTCTCCCATCTGTCGCTGTTCCACGGGTTGGGCTGCGCGGTCCTGATCGGCGCATCGCGCAAGGCCTTTATCGGGCACATCACCGGTGAGGAACGGCCAAAGGCCCGATTGCCGGGTTCCATCGCCGCCACCGTCGCGGGCCTCAATCAGGGCGTTCAGATGATCCGCGCCCACGATAGCGCGGAAACCCGCCAGGCCGTGGAGGTGTGGCGGGCGATCCACGCAGGCGGGGGGGGAGCGTAACCGTGCTCTCCGGTGCTTTCGCCGCCCCCCCAATCATGTACACTGACCGCGGGTGTTGGTGCGATGGCGGCGCAAACCTTTCGGTGATGGAATCATGAGCGCAACAAAATACTTCGGCACCGACGGCATCCGCGGTAAGGCCAATGTCACACCCATGACCGCCGATATCGCCCTTGCGGTGGGGATGGCGGCGGGGCTCGAATTCAGCCGTGGCGCCAAGCCGTATCGCGCGGTGATCGGCAAGGACACGCGGCTTTCGGGCTACCTGCTGGAACCGGCGCTGACGTCGGGCTTCATCGCCGTCGGCATGGACGTGGTACTGGTCGGGCCGTTGCCCACTCCCGCGGTGGCGATGCTCACCCGCTCGCTTCGGGCCGATCTCGGGGTCATGATTTCGGCCTCCCACAACCCGTTTGAGGATAACGGCATCAAGCTGTTCGGGCCCGACGGCTTCAAGCTCTCCGACGATACCGAAAGCCGCATCGAGGCGCGAATGAGCGCGGGCATGTCCGATCAACTCGCCTTGCCGGCGGATCTCGGCCGTGCCACCCGCCTCGACGACGCCGTCGGCCGCTATATCGAACACGTCAAGGCCTGCTTCCCCAAGGGGCTCAGGCTGGAAGGCATGAAGATCGTGGCCGATTGCGCCAACGGTGCCGCCTATCGTGTCGCACCCACCATCCTTCACGAGCTCGGCGCCGAAGTGGTGCCGCTCGGTGTCGACCCCGACGGCTACAACATCAACGCGGAGTGCGGTTCCACCGCGCCCGAGGCCATGTGCCGGGCGGTGGTGGAGACGGGAGCCGATTTGGGCCTTGCCCTGGACGGCGACGCGGACCGGATCGTCATGGCCGATGAAACCGGGGCGCTGGTGGACGGCGACCAACTGTTGGCGGTGATCGCGCGGTCCTGGAGCGATTCCGGCCGGCTGGTGGGCGGTGCCGTGGTGGCGACGGTGATGTCCAACCTCGGCCTCGAGGACTATTTGCGGACCCTCGGTATCGGCTTGGTCCGCACCCAGGTCGGCGACCGCTACGTGGTGGAACGCATGACCGAGGACGGGATCAACCTCGGCGGCGAACAGTCGGGGCACATCGTTTTGAGTGATTACGCCACCACTGGCGACGGCTTGATGGCCGCACTCCAGGCGCTTGCCGCCATGGTGCATTCGGACGGTCCCGCTTCCGGGGTTCTCCGCCCCTTCGCGCCCTTGCCCCAGATTCTCAAATCCGTCCCCATGGGGCCGGGCCGGCCGCTGGAGGACAAGGCGGTCAAGCAAGCCATCGCCCTGGGCGAGCAGCGCATCAAAGGCAAGGGACGCCTCTTGATACGCGAATCGGGAACCGAGCCCCTGGTCCGGATCATGGCCGAAGGGGCCGACGAGAGTTTAATCGGCGCGGTGGTGGAAGACTTGGCCGCGGCGATCGCGTCCACGGGCGGGCGCTAGGCCGTTGCGAATTCGCGGCCAACCACGCCTCACCCCTTCGCCCCAAGACGAGAGGATCCCATGCAGGGACGGGTGCTAATCGTCGCCGGATCCGATTCCGGCGGCGGCGCCGGCATTCAGGCGGACATCAAGGCGGTCACGGCGCTCGACGGCTTCGCCGCGACCGCGATCACCGCGCTGACCGCCCAGAACACCTTGGGCGTCCATGGCGTGGAAGCGGTCTCGACCGATTTCATCGAAGCCCAGATGGTCGCCGTGCTCACCGATATCGGCGCCGACTGCGTGAAGACCGGAATGCTCGTGGACGCGCCGGTGATCGAGAGGGTGGCGGCGACCTTGGAGGCCCATGGCGCGGACCTGCCCCTGGTGGTCGACCCGGTGATGGTGGCGAAAGGCGGTGCCAGCCTGCTTCGGCCCGACGCGGTGGACGCGCTCCGGACCTTACTGTTGCCCAAGGCGGCGCTGGCCACCCCCAATATCCCCGAGGCCGAGGCCCTGTTAGGCGAGGCAATCGAAGACACCGGGGCCATGGAGGGCGCCGCCCGGGCGCTCCTCGATCTCGGCCCGGCGGCGGTGCTCCTCAAGGGCGGCCACTTGGCCGGCGATACCCTGGTGGACCTGCTGGTGGGCCCGAACGGCGTTAGGATTTTCCAATGCCGGCGCTTGGACACCCGCCATACCCACGGCACCGGCTGCACCCTGGCGTCGGCCATCGCCGCGGGCCTCGCCCAGGGCCTGGCCCTCGAGCCCGCCGTCGCCCGGGCCTGGGCTTACGTGCAAAAGGCCATCGCCACGGCGCCGGGCTTCGGCGCCGGCCACGGCCCTCTCAACCACGCCCATACCGTGGCGCCGTTCAAGGATGCTTGACGGACCCGCCCCTCACAGCGGCCAGATCACCAGCAAAAGCGGCACGCTGACGACGATCACCACCGCCTCCAGGGGCAGGCCCATGCGCCAGTAATCACCGAAATGATAGCCGCCCGGCCCCATGATCAGGGTGTTGTTCTGATGGCCGATGGGGGTCAGGAAGGCGCAGGAGGCGGATATGGCGACCGCCATCAAAAAAGGGTCGGGGCTGACGCCGAGGCTGTGGGCGAGCCCGGCGCCGATGGGCGCCATCACCACCGCCGTCGCCGCATTGTTGATGACGTCCGACAGCGTCATGGTCACCACCATAACCACCACCAGCACGATCACCGGCGACGCCCCCGCGGCCACCTTCAGGAGGCCATCGATCAGGGTCCCCGTCGCGCCCGTGGTCTGCAGCGCGGCGCCCACCGGAATCATGGCGCCGATCAGCACCACCACCGGCCAGTCTATGGCCTCGTAAAGGTCACGCAGGGGCACGATATTGAACAGCACCATGGCGATGGCCGCGACCGCCAGCGCGGCGGGCAGGGCGACCAGGCCCAGGGCGGCGGCGGCGATGGCGATAACGAAAACTAAGATCGCCAATCCCGTCAGGTGAAGCTTGCCGAGGGTGATGTCCCGTTGGGCCAGGGGTAGGCACCTGAGGCGGGAAGCGGTGTCGGGCAGGCTCTCGGTGTCGCCTTCCAGAAGCAGCACGTCGCCTTCCCGGAAACGGAAATTCTTGAGCCGGCTGCGAATGGGTGTTCCGGCGCGGGACACCGCTAAAAGATTTGCACCGTAACGGCTCCTCAGCCTTATGGTTTCCGGCGTGTGGCCGATCAACGCGGAGCGCGCCGCGACCACCGCTTCCATAACCGATATCTCCTCGCCGCCGAGCACGATTCCGGGTTTGTCGCGCTCGGTCGCGGCCGTCAGATCGAGAACCTTGAGCACCCGTTCCAGCGCGTCGGGCCCGGCCTCGATTAAAAGCACGTCGTCCGCATCGATATCTAGGTGCCGTCCGGAAAGCGCCAATCTGCGGCCATGGCGCAGGACCTCCAGGATCACCGCATCGTGCTCGTCGGCCTTGGCGTCAAGCTCCCGCAGCCTTTGGCCGATGGCGGCGCTGTCTTCGCCGACCCGGGCCTCGCTCACATAATCCTCGATATGGATGGCTTCGGCCGCCGAGGGCGCGGCCCGGCGCGCCGGCGGGATCAGGCGCCAGCCGATGAGGGCGACGAAAACGATGCCGGCGGCGGCCACCGCGGCGCCCACCGGGGTGAAGTCGAACATGGAGAACGGCGTGCCTTGGATATCGCCCCGAAAGCTGGCGACGATGATGTTGGGGGGTGTGCCGATGAGGGTGACCAAGCCGCCCAGGATGGAGCAGAAAGAGACCGGCATCAGGACCTGGGCGGCGGACCGCTTGACCCGGGCCGCGGATGAGAGCGCGGCGGGCATCAGCAGCGCCAGCGCCCCCACATTGTTCATGACGGCGGATAATCCGGCCGCCACCGCGCCCAGTGCGCCGATATGGGCCTCGGGCCGCTTCAGGGGCGGCAGCAGGTATTTGGCGACGATGTCGGTGGCGCCCGCGTTCTGAAGCCCCCGGCTCAGAATCAGAACCAGGGCGACGGTGACCGTCGCCGGGTGGCCGAAGCCCGCGAACATGGCCTTGGCGGGGACGATACCCAACAGCGTGGCGGTGGCCAAGGCCAGGACGGCGACCACGTCGTAGCGCCACCGGCCCCACAGGAAGAGCCCAAATACGGCGAGGATGATGGCGCTGATGAGGATCTGGTCCAGGGTCATGATCGCGTCCGGCCAATCTTTTCGCCGGGGGCCCCGGCACTGGCGCCCAGTCTAGCGGCGAATACGCCACGGCCTGAACCTTTATTGCCTGCTTTTGGCCCATGGCGGGCGAAAGGTGGTGCTCACCATTCCGCTTTCCCCCGGCGGTCCATCCCGGCTATGAAAGGGGCCCGGCCATGAAAGGGGCTCGGCTATGAAAGGGGCCCGGGGGTGACCGGCCCACAAGCCAACATCGAAAGGCGAGAGCATGGTGGAAACCTACAAGATTGCGGTGATCGCCGGCGACGGCATCGGCCGGGAGGTGGTGCCCGAGGGCATCCGTGCACTGGACGCCGCGGGACGGCGCTTCGGCTTTTCAATCCAGTGGACCGAGTTTCCCTGGAGTTGCGCAACCTATGCCGAGACCGGGCGCATGATGCCGGAAGACGGGCTCGACCAATTGATGCCCCATGACGCCATCTTCCTCGGCGCCGTCGGTTTCCCGGGGGTGCCCGACCACATATCGCTGTGGGGGTTGTTGATCCCGATCCGCCGCCACATGCGGCAATACGTCAACCTGCGTCCGGTGCGCCTGCTGGCGGGCGTGAAGACGCCCCTGGCGGGCCGGTCGGCGGAAGACATCGATTTTATCGTCGTGCGCGAAAACACCGAGGGCGAGTATTCGGAAATCGGCGGCCGGCTTTATGAGGGCACCGATCAGGAAATGGTGGTCCAGCAATCCATCTTTACCCGCCAGGGTGTCGACCGGATCCTGAAATACGCCTTCGAACTGGCCCGATCCCGCCCCGCGAAACGCCTGACCTCGGCCACCAAATCCAACGGCATCATCCACACCATGCCCTTTTGGGACGAGCGATTCCGGGCCATGGCTTCGAACTATCCGGACATCGCCACCGACCAGTACCACATCGATATCTTGACCGCCCATTTCGTGCTTCATCCCGATTGGTTCGACGTGGTGGTGGGTTCCAACCTGTTCGGCGATATCCTGTCCGACCTGGGGCCGGCGGTGGCGGGTTCCATCGGCATCGCCCCGTCGGCCAATATCAATCCCGAACGCTCCCGCCCCTCGATGTTCGAACCGGTCCACGGCTCGGCGCCCGATATCGCCGGCAAGGGCATCGCCAATCCCATCGGCCAGATCTGGTCCGGCGCCATGATGCTGGATCATCTGGGGCAAGCCGTGGCCGCCCAGGCCGTGGAAGAGGCCATCGAGCGGGTTCTCCCCGATCCCAAGGCGTTGACCCCGGACATGGGCGGGCCCGCCACCACCGAAAGCTTAGGATCCGCCATCGCCGCCGCCATCGAGGGCGGGGCTTGAGCCCCCCGGCGATGTCCACCATCGCCCCTGAGCCCCTGATCGATTTCGCCGCCGCGGTGTTCCAAGCCCATGGCGTGCCCGAGAGCGATGCGCTGTTGTTTGCAGATTCCCTGGTCCAGGCCGATCTTTGGGGCCACCAGTCCCACGGCGTGCTGCGCCTGCCGTGGTACGCGGCACGGCTGAAATCGGGTGTCATGGCGGCGGTGACCGCGCCCGAATTTGTGGTCGATGGCGGCGCCGTGGCGGTGATCGACGGCCATGACGGCATCGGCCAGGTGTTGGCGGCCAAGGCCATGGCGGAGGCCATCACCCGCGCCAAGGATTTCGGCATCGGCGCCGTGGCGGTGCGCAATTCGAACCATTTCGGCACCGCCATGTACTTCACCCGCATGGCGGCGGTGCGATCCTGCGTCGGCTTCCTTTCCACCAATGCCAGCCCCGCCATGGCGCCCTGGGGCGGGCGCGAAAAGGTGCTCGGCAATAACCCGTGGTCCATCGCCGCCCCGGGCGGGGTCCATGGGATCGTGGTCCTCGACATCGCCAATACGGCGGTCGCCCGGGGCAAGCTCTATCTCGCCAAGCAGAGGGGCGAGGAGATCCCCAAGGGCTGGGCCATGAATGCGGCGGGGGTGCCCACCACCGACCCCGCGGAGGGCATTGCCGGGTTGATCCTGCCCATGGGCGATCACAAGGGCTCCTGCATTTCGGTGATGATGGACGTGGTTTCGGGGGTGCTCACGGGCGGGACATTCCTCGGCGGCGTAAGCGGTCCCTACCAGGCCGAAACCAGGAGCGGTGCGGGGCACATGGCCTTGGCGCTCGACATCGCCGCGTTCCGGCCGCTGGCGGAATTCGAGGCCGATATGGAGAGGCTGATCGGCGATCTCAAATCGGTGCCGCCGGCGGACGGTTTCGACGAGGTGTTTTTTCCCGGAGAGATCGAGGCCAGGGCCGACGCCCGCAAGCGGCGCGACGGGCTTGTCTTACCCGAAGTGACGCGCGCCGACCTTCGCGACCTGGCACGCGAGATGGGGCTCGAAGCGCGTCTGCCGTTTTAGCACCGGCGCCTTCGCCCCCGCGCGCACGGTCGAATCGGTCCCCGGCGATGCCCCATAAGCCGGCCAGAAAGTCATATTTTCTTAACCTTCTCAACCTACTAATCCGCCCTGTTTATTGACTTTTGCCCAATTGTCGGGGCTCGATCTTGATCAAACAACCGAAAGGATTTTCACCATGGCTGTCAGGTCAATGAAGCGGAAGATGCCGAGCCTGGCTCGGAAGCCGCATCTGAAATCTGCTTCCACGCGCCGCGCCGGCGCAAAACGCGCCACGATCCACAAGGCGACGCGCAAGCCGGTGGCCAAGAAGCGCGCCGTGGCCAAGAAGGCCGTGGCCAAGAAGGCGACGATCCGCAAGGTGAGCCGGAAGCCCGTGGCCAAGAAGCGCGCCGTGGCGAAGAAGGCCCCCATGAAGAAGACTGGGACCAAGAAACCCGCCGCCAAGATGAACGCGGTTCATAAGCAGCTTGCCATGCTGCGCAAGAAGCTGGCCAAGGAACAAGCCTTC
>JAPUGG010000066.1 GCA_027292975.1 Alphaproteobacteria bacterium
GGCGCAGGCGATGGATCGGTACCCGCCTTCCAGCCGCGCCACCGCGTCCTCGAAGGCAAAGGTGGTGGGCGTCCCAAAGCGCCCGTAATAGACCCCATCGAACGGGCTCGCGGTCTGGCGTTCGAGCTCTTCCAGGGTTTCGAAGATCACGGTGGAGGCGTGGTAAACCGGCGGGTTGACCATGCCGCCTTGGGCCTTGGGATCGCGTCCCGCCTCGATCACCTCGGTCGCCGGGCCATACCCGGCCTTGGGCGTTGCCGGTTTTTTCGTCTCGCGCGCCATGATCCGCTCATATCATTGCTGCAATGAGAGCGCCAGTGCGTTAATCGGCCCCGGCCGGTCCGCTTTCCACGGGGGTATCGCTCCGCGCGCCCCATTCCGACCAGGATCCGTCATAGACGGCGACATCGTCGCGGCCGAGCACATGGAGCCCGAGGGCGAGGACACAGGCGGTCACGCCCGACCCGCAGGAACACACCACGGGACGCCCGCCATGGGCGCCGACCGATGAGAACAGCTCCGCCAGGGTCGAGGCATCGTGCAAGGTGCCGTCCTCGGTATCGCAAAGGCGGCTATAGGGGAGATTGCGGCTGCCCGGAATATGCCCGGAGCGCACGCCGGGGTGCGGCTCGGGGTCTGTGCCTTCGAAACGGCCCGATCCCCGGGCATCCAGCACCAGCGCGGCGGCGCTCTCGATGTTGCCCCGAATGTCATTCAGGCCGCGCACCATGGTACCCCTGAATTTGCATCTGAAGGGGCCCGGCGTCGGAACCGGGGAGGTGGCGCCGGATTCGGTGGCAAAGCCATCGGCGCGCCATTTGGGGAAGCCGCCGTCGAGCACCGCGACGCGGTCGTGGCCGAAGACGCGGAACATCCACCACACCCTGGGCGCGGAGAAGAAGCCCATGCCGTCATAGACGACGATGAAATGATCATTGCCTACGCCTAAGGCCGCCACCACCGAAGCGAACAATGCGGGGCGCGGCAGGGTATGGGGAGTGCCCGATTGGGGATCCGCGACGGCATCGATATCGAAGCGCACGGCGCCGGGAATATGGGCTCCCTGGTACTCCGCCGCCGGGTCCCGGTTGTGGTCGGGAAGGTACCACGAGGCATCGAGGACACGAACATCGGGATCGCCCAAGCGGGCCGCCAGGTCGGCCGTGGAAATCAGCGGCATACTATTCATGTTAGAATTTAGAATACCTTTTTAATCTGTTGTTATTTAACCTTTATCGAGCCATTCAGGATAGGGGAGGTTGCGCGCTTTCAGGAACGCCGGATTAAACATCTTCGACTGATACCTTTGGCCGTAATCGGCGAGCACGGTGACGATGGTGTGGCCCGGCCCCATCTGTTTGGCCAGCTTGATGGCGCCGCCGACATTGATTCCCGTCGATCCGCCCATGAACAGCCCCTCGTGTCTCAGGAGGTTGAAGACGATGGGAAGGGCTTCGTCGTCGGTGATGCGAAAGGCGTCATCGATGATTGCCCCTTCGAGGTTCTTGGTCACCCGGCCCTGGCCGATGCCCTCGGTGATCGACGTGCCCTCGGCCTTGAGCTCACCATTCTTGTACCAGTTGTACATGGCGGCACCACCGGGATCGGCGGCGGCGATAACGATGTCGGGATTGCGTTCCTTGAGCGCCATGGACACCCCGGCAAGCGTCCCGCCGGTGCCGATGGAGCAGGTAAAGGCATCCACCGTGCCGTCGGTCTGTTGCCAGATTTCCGGGCCGGTCCCGTCGATATGGGCCTGACGGTTGGCGATATTGTCGAATTGGTTGGCCCAGATCGCCCCGTGCGGTTCCTTTTCATTGAGTTCCCGGGCGAGGCGCTCGGATACCTTCACGTAGTTGTTGGGATCGGCATAGGGCACCGCCGGAACCTCGATCAGTTCGGCGCCGCACAGCCGCAACATGTCTTTCTTTTCGTCGCTTTGGGTATCCGGGATGACGATGACCGAACGATAGCCCCGCGCATTGCCCACCAGGGCAAGCCCGATCCCGGTATTCCCGGCGGTGCCCTCGACCACCACGCCGCCGGGCTCGAGCGCGCCGCTCTGTTCCGCATCGAGGATAATCGAAAGCGCCGCCCGGTCCTTGACCGAGCCGCCGGGATTGAGAAACTCCGCCTTGCCGAGGATTTCGCAACCGGTCTCCTCGGAGGCCTGCTTGAGCCTGATCAGCGGCGTATTGCCTATGGAGTCTAGAAACCCGTCGCGAATGTCCATCCAGCCTTTGTCCTTTTTGGCACCGGCGTCATATTTTCCCTTAAGCCCGCGCATTCTCAAACTAGAGCATTATCCGGCCAAATTGAACCATTTGACCGGAGTGTGCTCTGGCCGGGTCCAGGGCGGTGATCAAGGGTGGCTCGACCTGTCGGCGCGCCATGCCCGCATCACTTCATGGCGATGCAGCATAAGCCATTGCAAGGCGATCAGGGTCATGGCGTTGCCGATCTTCCCTTCTTCCACCATTGCCGCGGCATCGGCGTAGGGCAGGGGGAACACCCGGATATCCTCCTCCTCAAATTCGAGGCCGTGAACACCCCCGGCCCCGCGCGCATCGACCCGGCCCAGGAACAGTTCGACCCTCTCCGAAGCCCCGCCCGGACTCGAAAGATAGCGGACCATGGGCCAGAGATCGCCGACCTTAAGGCCGGTTTCTTCCGCGATCTCGCGGCGGGCCACCTGTTCGGCGGATTCGCCCTGCTCGATGATTCCGGCGACGATTTCCGTCAGCCAGGGATCGGCGCCCGCGGCGTAGGCGCCGATCCGAAACTGCTCGATCATGACCACTTCGTCGCGGTCGGGATCAAACGGCAGGATGCCGACGGCATTGCCGCGTTCGAACACCTCGCGGACGATTTCGCGGCTCATGCCGCCTTGGTGAAGGGTGTGCCGCAAACGGTACCGGTCGATACGGAAATAACCGTCGAACACGCACGATTTGCCGAGGATCTCGATTTCGTTTTTGCTCACTTTTCCGACCTCTCCTCAATCCCCGACTCGAGGACACTTCGTATGTTGGGGAGGCGTCCCACCACCCACAGCCAGACCAGGACACACAATAGGCCGCCTCCCGCCACCGGCCAGCGTAAGCCGGTCGTCTCGGCGATCCATCCCATGGTAAGACCGCCGATGGCGGGGCCGCCGCGGAAGATGATGCCATAGATGGCGACCACCCGGCCCCGCATTTCCCCGGACACCGCGACCTGTACCAGGGACATCACGCCGACCGCCGATATCGACATGCCGATGCCCACGAAAAACAGGATCACCAGACCGAGGTAAAAAGATCCCACGGCGGTAAATCCGATCAGCGCCAGCCCGGTGAGCATGGACGCCGTCATGGCGACGGTGGCGAGCCCGGCGATGGAGCTTCGCATCACCAGATAGACCGAGCCGGCCAAGGCGCCGAGGGAGGTTGTGGAGGTCATCATCGACAGCGCCTCGGGGCCACGCCCGAAAACCTGGGCGGCGAACCCGGGCAACAGGTCCATGAAGGCGCGGGTGCCGAGCGAGCTTGCCACCAGGACGATGAGCAGGGGCCCGATCCCGGGATGGGTGAGGGCGTAGCCGATCCCTTCCTTGGTCGCGGCGAAGATGCCGTGGCCTTCGCGCCGGGACAGCGCTTCCTCCCTCAGGCGGATGTCGCGGAGAATCGCGATGAAGACGGCGTAGAAGATGAGGTTGAGGAAGAACACATAGCCCACGGGCGCCGCCAGGACGATCAACCCGAACAGGAACGGGCCCGTGAACCGCGCCAAGTTGAAGCTGATGGAGATCAGCGGTGTCGCTCTTGAGATGTCTTTCTCCGCCACCAAAAGCGGCATGATCGCCAGCCGCGCCGCCTGGTTGACCGAATGGATCACGCCCAGGTAAAAGGTGGCCGCCAGCAGGGACCAGATTTCCAGGATATCGCTGAAATAGAGCGCCGCCAGGAAGACCGGCTGGACGAAGGATGCCCATAGGGTCCACCGGGTCAGGGCCAAGCGGTCCATGCGGTCGACCAGCGCCCCGCCCAACGGGCTCATCAGGAGCGTGGGCGCGAGGTCGGCGAAGAGGATTATTCCCAGCCATAAGGGCGACTTGGTGTATTCCCAGGCGAGCCAGCCCACGGCGAGACGCTGGGCCCATTCCCCGGATAGGGAAAGGAAATTTCCCGCCATGAATCGGCTGAAGGCGCGATTGGCGAGGATGTCCTTGACCCCGGCCATGGAGAGACGCCCGCTCATGACCCCGCCTCATGGGGCCGGGACGCGACGGCGTCGGCGAGCCGCCCATCGACCTTCCGTGGGGGGCGCCCCCGGCAATGAAGCGGTCTTTTGGTCATCGAACCCGACAGGTTTTCCTTAATGGGGCGTTCTGATAACGGTGCGCGGTGATTGCCAGTAGGGTCCGTTTATAGGTGGCGATGGGGCGCCATCAAAAGGAATAATCCGTGCGCCGGCGGGCCCGGCAGGGTAAATTACGTTTTCCCCAGGCCACCAGCCCCAGGCTTTGAGAGCGAGGTTCGATCATGAGCGAGAGCGCCAGCCACAATTACCAGGTCCATGTCCCCTTCGACGATCTCAGGGAATGGATCGCCGAGGCCGATAAGCTCGGCGAGCTCAAACATGCCGACGGTTATAACTGGGAAGAGGAGATCGGCATGGCGGCCGAGCTTCTTCAGCACGACGAACAGGCGCCGGTGGCGCTGTTCGACAAGATCCCCGGGGTGCCCGAAGGCTGGCGGGTGCTGACCAATTTCTTCGCCGCCCAGCGTAAGAACATGACCCTCGGCCTGCCCACCGACCTCGACAAGGTGGAGCTGTCGGAAGCCTTCCTCGCCCATTTCCGCGAGATCGCCAAGAACCCGCTGCCCTATGAGGAAGTGACCGAGGCGCCGATCCTGGAAAACGTCATCGAAGGAGACGACATCGACATCACCAAGTTCCCGACGCCGGTCTGGCACGACCAGGACGAAGGGCGGCGCTATATCGGAACCGGATCCTTCAACGTCACCGTCGATCCCGAGGAGAACTGGATCAATGTCGGCACTTACCGGGTCATGATCCATAACGAAAAGCAGGTGGCCTTCTACATTTCTCCCGGCAAGCATGGCCGCATCCATCGCGACAAATACGAGGCCCAGGGCAAGGCCATGCCGGTCTGTATCGTGATCGGCGGCGATCCGCTGACCTTCCTCATGGGCTGCACGGAAATTCCCTACGGCGTCTGCGAATTCGAAATCGCCGGCGCCTATCGCGGCCGC
>JAPUGG010000067.1 GCA_027292975.1 Alphaproteobacteria bacterium
CAGGCGGTCCGGGCGGTAGAGCACCCGGCGCAGGGCGAAGCCGCCGACCGGCGTCGCCCCGTCGCCCTCGCGCTTGTTCGAGGTCACGCCGCCGGGGCCGACGGCGCAACGCCAGACCCGGCCGCCGAAGGCGGCGCGCCATATCCCGTCCCGGTCCTGCGCAACGATCAGGTCCATGGGCGGCTTATATCAGGTGTTCCGCGCGCGCCAAAAAAGGAAAAGGGGACATTCTACTTTATTTCGGGCGATTATATACTTGACATACGACCCTCTGATCCCCACATGGAGATCAGGAGGAAAGAACGATGTCAGTATTGGACGCACCATATTTTACCGACCCTGACGCAGCCCGTGAACACCTAGAGCAGATCAGGTGGCCGGACGGCCCATATTGCCCCCATTGCGGCGGTACTGAGAAGATAGCCAAGATCGGCGGTAAGAAGCACCGTCCGGGTCTGTACCGCTGTAATGACTGCCGGGGCCATTTCACGGTTACAGTCGGCACGGTTTTTGAGCGGTCGAAAATCCCGCTCAACAAGTGGTTTTTGGCGACATATCTTCTGTGTTCATCAAAAAAGGGCATATCCAGCCATCAGCTCCATCGCACGCTCGGAGTGACCTATAAGACGGCTTGGTTTATTACCCATCGTATTCGCGAGTCCATGCGCGACAACGACCCCGCACCTATGGGCGGCAGCGGTAGCGCGGTCGAGGTTGACGAGACTTTCATCGGCCGTGACAAGACCAGGAAGCCCAAGGGCCAGAAGAAGGGGCGTGGCACTTGGCACATGAACAAGGTGCTGTCCCTGGTAGATCGCGGAACCGGACAGGCCCGTAGCATGGTCATCAAAGACCTAAAGACTACGACGATCTATCCCATCGTTCGGCAGAACGTTCGCCGCGAGTCTCGCCTAATGACCGACGATGCCCACCACTATAGGAACCTTGGCAAGGAATTCGCACAGCATGGCGTCGTCCGCCACAGTGCCGGGCAGTATGTGCAGCGCCGCGACAGGACCATCCACACACAGACCATCGAAGGCTTTTTCTCCATCTTCAAGCGCGGCATGCGCGGTATCTATCAGCACTGCGGCAGCCAGCACCTACACCGCTATCTGGCCGAGTTCGATTTCAGGTACAACAGGCGCGAGATTTCGGATATTGAACGCACGTTTGAAGCGATGAAGGGCATTGAAAGTAAGCGTCTTTTCTACCGCGCTCCTGCCTCATCTTGAAGCGATTGGACAAAAACTCGTTCGATTAGCGTTTCAATCTTAGTTGCATCCAAATACCCACAACCACACGCAGCCGTTGCGGTTGCGGAACGATTCAGGAACGTGTTAGAATTCGATTCGCAACTAGAGGAGTGTGCCATGTCTAGGGCCGACAAGTTTGAGGCGCTGGTGCATTACATCTGCTGGCGCTGCCAAGATCCGACAAAGCTGGGGGCAACGAAACTGAACAAGATTCTGTGGTTCTCTGATGCAATTTCGTTTGTGAGCCACGGGAAGCCCATAACTGATTCCATTTATGTGAAGCGTCAGTTTGGCCCTGTTCCAAAAAAGATTCTGCAAACACTGAGCCGGTTGGAACGGGCAAACAAGCTGGCGATTCGTGAGACGGAACACTTCGGAAAACCGAAACGTGAATTTTTTGCCAAAGAACCCGCCGACATATCTGTCTTCACTCCCGAAGAGATCAGCCTGGTCGATGATGTGGTTGGTAAGATATGTGAGGGTCACACGGCTGCATCTATCAGTGGTCTCACCCACGATGACGTTTGGGAGTTGGCAGAGATCGGTGAGGAAATCCCTCTCTACGCTGTTCTTGCGGGCCGTGCTGGCGAGGTAGATGAAGAAACGATGAAGTGGGCGAAACAGGAGGCCGAACGGCTGGGGTATGCCGAATAATGTTTCGCGCACTGTCCGAGAAGAAATCACGGTTTCGCATGCGATAGAGGCTGCTCTCGGAAATCATCCTCGCCTCCGCGACGCGGTTGAGGGATTGAAGTGGGTTTTGGCCAGAGACCCGGACCGTGGCGTCCTGGTTGGTGGGACCAAGAACCCGCTTCTGGTTTACCAACAGGCATCTCGCGGAAAGGATATCCCAACAATCGAGGTGCTGTATGTTTTCAATGACACCCTTGTGGAAATTTTGTCTTTCCGTGTTGTGTGATGTCAGATAACAGCGCCCGAAAAGGCCGCGTAAAGGCCACCAAGAACGAACGCATCCCTTTCGATGAGGCCCTGCGCCGCATGGTGAACACACCGCCGAAGCCCAAGAAAGCGAAGAACACTGACGAAAAGTTAAGAAAGTCCGATAAGGATATGCCAGGTTCTCGCAAATCCCAAGTGTAGGATTCCGAGGGAGGTTGAGATGGCTGTAAAACCAAATGGTGGAGTTTGCGCCATACGCGAACAAATTATCGAAGACCCTGTATCTGGTTTGACCATACAGTTCGTTTCGATGCCCGAGAGTGATGCTCCTGTCCGGATGCGAATCTTCGGCGATTTACCGTACGGTAATCGCGAGATTCTTTTTGACAAGAACGGCGACGAAGCGGGCGCAGGAACCGCTTTCGGCAGCTCCTGTCGCCCGAGTTGGTTGCGCGAGGTGGCTGATTAGGGCCTTACGTCGTTACAACGTGGCAGCCTGCCATGTTCGCGTTCATATTCGTCGATCAGTTCGCGCTCACGCGCAATTGGGCGTGATGTAACCTCGCGTTTATAATGGCTTGCGGCCTCGGTACATGGCCCTTCATCACCCCTGTAGTGGCTCTGGAGGCGGCTCCTGATGGTGACACCGTCACCGGCCGCTCGGCCGATATAGGTCGTCGCCTCGTCTTCATAGAGTTGGTATACGCCATGTTTGGCGGGGGATCGGTTTACGTTGTCCTGGGTGAATGGATATAGCTCACCAGTGATAGGCATGTTCGTTCCTTCCGTTTCGTCGTGGTTCTCACATGATGTGAGCCACGACGCCGGAGGCCGTCTTGACGAGGTGCCGAATCAACTGGTATGAAACAAATGTTCACCACATTCGACCGACTTCCCCGCGACAGCCTTCAGCGGTTTGCGGGGTCGAGATCAAGGCCGGGACTGCCATCCCGGCCTTTCTCGCACTTAGCCAATAGGAATCCAAATTTCCGGCCAGAAGTCAACCACATCTTGTGGTTGACTATATCATGCTAACAAGATATATGATGTCACCGATTCGTATCTCAAGTACATAATCGCCTTATTTCGCCTTTTACCAATAATTTTCAAATACTTACATGGGAATACCTGGCGCGCACCGCGGGCCGGCCGGCGGGCCAGGCGGCGCGCCCGGAGCCCCCGTGCACCGCCTCGCGAGGGCATGACTGCATTTATGAATGTACCGTTAACATGTTGATTTAACGTGATTATGGGCCGAAAAAAGTAGAATGTCCCCTTTTCCCGCCCGGCGCGCGATCTTTTCCCCGGTGGCGCTCGGCTAGAGATTTTCGTCGAGGCGGCGATCGTCGTTCGCGGCCTGCGCGCCGGATATCGCCTGGTACTTGTCGAGCGCCTCGCGCATGCGATCCGGGAAGGCCGCGCCCGGCCGGATCGGGTCGAAGCTGCCGATGCCGCCGTCGGGTGCCGCGGGCGGGCGCGCCTGCAGCGTCGCGAAGAGCGCCGGATGGATGCCCGCGAGGCTGCGGCTCGGGCCGAGCGGTGGATTGGCCGTCCGCGCGCCCTGGAGGGCCCGGGGCATCGTCGGGCCCGTTGCTTGGATGGCCCTGGGTGCTGGGGCGGCCTGGGACGGCCGGGCCGGCGTGGGCGGTCCCGCCGAAATCGGCGCCGCCGCGCCGCCGCGGCCGATATCGCGCAAATCGTCGATGTAAGCCTCGAGCGCGGCCCGGCCGCTCAGAGCGCCGGGCGCATCCGGATCGTGCTCCGCGCCCCCGGCCACGCTTCCGGCCCCACTCCCGGCCTCACTCCCGGCCCCACTCCCGACCGGCGCGCCCGGCGACGGCGCGGCGATCGTCGGCAATGGCGCCTGCGTGGTGGCGGCGGTAAAGGCCGCCGTCTGCACCTCGGGCGCGGTGAGCGCGCCGGCGTCGTCGCCGATCAGCGCCGCCAGCGCGCTGTCGCCCAGGTCGCGGCCGCTCACCTCCTCGACGACGGCGTTGACCAGCGAGGCCACGAAGCCGATGGGCCCGCCGAAGAGGGTGTCGCCGATGATCCGCGCCGGGCCCGTGATCTGGTCGCCGGTCACGGACCGGTAGATAGACGAGACCACCGGGATGTGCTGGAGCGGGTTGATGATGTCCAGGACGTCATCGAGGGTGAGCGCGACTTGGGGCACGTCGTCGACGCGCTCGCGCTGCCAGCGCTCGGGGTCCGCGTCGCCGATGTCGCGCCTGGGCGCCGCCCCCAGGGTCTTAGGTCCGGTCTCAGGTCCGGTCTCGGGCCCGGATTCCGGCCCGGAATCGAGGTTACCGACCTGGGCCACCGGCGCGTTCGGCGGCGCCGCCCGGGCGTAAGCGAGGCGGGCATGTTGCTGTCCCGGCCGCAGATCGTCGTCGAACAGCTCGATATAGACGGCCGGGCGGGGCGGGGCCGGGGCAGCCAGGGCCGGGGCGGCCGAGACCGGATCGCCCGGGGCCGAGGCCTTGGGCGCGAGCGAGGCATTCGCCTGGCTGGCGCCGCC
>JAPUGG010000068.1 GCA_027292975.1 Alphaproteobacteria bacterium
CCGATCCCCCGCCCCTCACCCGCTGACCATGGGCCCGACCGGGGCGCCGCCGAAGATATGGACGTGGTAGTGGGGCACTTCCTGGCCGCCATGGGGCCCGGTGTTGGCAAGTAGCCGGTAGCCCGTCTCGGCAATACCTAAATCCCGCGCGATTCGGCCGACGGCCCGGGTGAAGGCGGCGATTTCCGCTTCCGAGGCGTTCGCCGAAAAGTCATCGAAGGACACGTATTCCCCCTTGGGGATCACCAGCACGTGGACCGGCCGCTGGGGGTTGTGGTCGTTGAAGGCCAGCACCTGGTCGTCCTCATAGACTTTGTCGCACGGAATCTCACCATTTAGGATTCTCGCGAAAATGTTGTCGGGATCGTAGGCCATCAATCTTCCCCCTCGCCGCCGGTTTCCGGCCCCACGCCCCGGGCGGCCTTTTCTTGATGGCCCGAAATGCCTTCGCGCCGCGCCAGCTCGGCCCAGACATCGTCGGGCCTGACCCCGGCATCGGCCCACAGCACCATCAGGTGATAGATCAGATCGGCGCTTTCGCGCATGATCGCGGGCTTATCGCCCTTGAGGCCCTCCACCGACACCTCGATGGCCTCCTCGCCAATCTTGCGGCAGATCGCCTTGGGCCCGCCCGCCAACAGGCTCGCGGTATAGGATTTCTCCCCATCGCCCCCCTTGCGTGAGACGATGGTGGCATAAAGCCGGGCCAGCACATCGGCGGCGTCTTGTTCTTCGCTCATGGGTTTGCTCCTTCCGGCGCGGGGGCCGTTGGCTCCATGCGCACGGGCAGGCCGGCCGCCGCCATATGGGCCTTGGCGTCGGCCACCGAATAGGTGCCGAAATGAAAGATCGATGCCGCCAGAACGGCCGAGGCATGGCCATGGCGCACGCCTTCGACCAGGTGATCGAGGGTGCCGACTCCGCCCGAGGCGATCACCGGCACGCCCACCGCATCGGCCACCGCGCGGGTGAGGCCGATATCGAAGCCTCCCTTGGTGCCGTCCCGGTCCATGGAGGTGAGCAAAATCTCGCCGGCGCCCAGCGCCGCCATGCGTTCCCCCCAAACCACGGCGTCCCGCCCCGTGGCATTGCGCCCGCCATGGGTGAAGATCTCCCACCGGCCGGGCACGGTCGCCTTGGCGTCGATGGCGACGACGATGCATTGGCTGCCGAATTTTTCCGCCGCCTCAGCCACGAATTCCGGGCGGGCGACGGCGGCCGTGTTGATGGACACCTTGTCGGCGCCGGCCAGCAGGAGCTTGCGGATGTCGTCCACATTGCGCACGCCGCCGCCGACGGTGAGCGGCATGAAGCACTGTTCCGCCGTGCCGCGCACCACGTCGTACAGGGTGTCGCGGTCTTCATGGCTGGCGGTGATGTCGAGGAAACACAGCTCGTCGGCGCCGGCTTGGTCATAGAACCGCGCCTGGGCCACGGGATCGCCGGCATCCACCAGGTCGACGAAATTGACACCCTTGACCACGCGCCCGTCTTTCACGTCGAGGCAGGGGATGATGCGGATCTTCAGCATGCCTCATCCCCGCCGGTGGCGTCCTCGGTTTGCCGGGCGAGAAGCGCCAGCGCCTTGGCCGGGTCGATGCGACCGTCGTAAAGGGCGCGGCCGACGATGACTCCTTCTATCCCTGAATCCTCGACCTGTTTGAGCTCTTCCAGGTCGGACAATGCCGACACGCCGCCCGAGGCGATGACCGGCGTCGTCACCGCCCAGGCGAGGTCGGTGGTGGCATCGATATTGAGCCCCATCATTGCCCCGTCGCGGGAGATGTCGGTATAGACGATCGCCGCGACGCCCGAATCCTCGAATCGCAGCGCCAGGTCCAGCGCCTTCACTTGGGAGGTCTTGGCCCAGCCCTCCACCGCCACGAACCCGTCGCGCGCGTCGATGCCGACGATGATCCTGCCCGGCCATTGGCGGCAGGCCTGCTTGACCAGGTCGGGGTTTTCCAGGGCCGCGGTGCCCAGGATCACCCGGTTGACGCCCTTGTCCAACCAGGTCTCCATGGTGGCCAAGTCGCGGATGCCGCCGCCCAGCTGGGCCGGGATGGCGATTTCGTCGAGGATCGCGTCGACCGCGGCATCGTTGACCGGGTGGCCTTCGAAGGCGCCGTTGAGGTCGACCAGGTGGAGCCACTGGAACCCGGCTTCGACGAAGGCCCGGGCCTGGGACCGCGGGTCCGGGTTGTAGACCGTGGCCTGGTCCATATCGCCCTGGAACAGGCGCACGCAGTTGCCGTCCTTGAGGTCGATGGCGGGAAACAGAATCATCTCAGGTCTCCCCTCGGGCTCCGCGTCACGGCCGCCAGGCGAGGAAATTGGCGATCAGGGACAGTCCCACCGCCTGGCTTTTTTCGGGATGGAACTGGGTCCCCACCATATTATCGCGGCCGATCGCCGCGGTCACCGGCCCGCCATGGCTCACCTCGGCCAGCACGCTTGCCGCGTCGGCGGCGGCGAACCGGTAGCCGTGGACGAAATAGGCGTGCGCGCCCGGGGCCAACCCCGCGAAAATGGGGTGGGCCGGGTCGCCGATGGTGAGCTCATTCCATCCCATATGGGGCACCTTTAACCGGTGATCCCCGGCACCTGTGTCGGGCTCGAGGGGCACCACCTCGCCATGGATCCAGCCGAGCCCCTCATGGATTCCGTGCTCCACCCCACGGGTCGCCATCAGCTGCATGCCGACGCAGATGCCGAGGAAGGGCTTGGCCCTGCGCACCACGTTCTCTTGCAAGGCCTCCATCATGCCCGCCAGCGCGCGCAATCCCCGCGCGCAATCGCCGAAGGAGCCGACCCCGGGAAGCACGATGTGATCGGCCCGCGCCAAATCCTCGGCCCTCCCGGTCACCAGAACCTTGCGGCCGGCCGCCTCGTGCTGGAACGCCTTGGCGGCGGAGCGCAGGTTCCCCGATCCATAATCGACGATGGCAACGGTCATGGTGCGACCCCCGCGAACCTCAGGCCGACGCCGGACCCTCGAGGGACGGGGCCGGTTGCCCGTCGCCGGGGGCCGGACCAGGCGAGGGCGCGGTGCTCAGCGCGGCCAGATCACCGTAGCGCCGGAGCGCGGCGTCTTGGTTCTCGGCGGCGATCACGCCGACCTCGCGCCAGCCGCGCTTGGCCAGGCCCGCACGCCGCCAGTCGTTGGCCTCCATCCCCACCCAGGCCATGACGGCCAAGGTGATGACGGCCAGGCCCGGCATATTGAGGCCGGCAAAGGTGGCGACGGCCCAAGCCACGCCGATGACCGCGACCAGCACGCCGGCCCGGATCCACAGCCGGTTGGCCAGCACCCAGAACACCGTCAGCAGAAAGGCGATCAGGCTGAACCCTTCGCGCAGCGCCTCGGGCTCGGCGCCGCGTGCCGTATAGGGCGCCGGCAGGTGAATGGAATAGAGACGGAAGCCGGCCCGTGTCACATCGAGCCTCCCAACACGCCCTTGGTGGACGGCACCGCGCCGGCCTTGCGCGGGTCGATTTCCACCGCCTGGCGCAGCGCCCGGGCGAGACCCTTGAAACAGGATTCGATGATGTGGTGGGAATTCGCGCCGTAGATGTTTTCCACGTGCAGGGTCAGCCCTGCGGATTGGGAAAGTGCCTGGAACCATTCCTTGAACAATTCGGTGTCCATCTCGCCGATCCTGGGAATCGGGAACTCGACCTGCCAGATGAAATAAGGCCGGTTGGAGGCGTCCACCGCCACCCGGGTGAGGGTCTCGTCCATGGGGATCAGGGCCGAACCGTAGCGCCCGATGCCGGCGCGGTCGCCCATGGCCTCGGAGATCGCCTCGCCCAGCGCCAACGCGGAATCCTCGTTGGTGTGGTGAAAATCGATGTGGAGATCACCCTTGGCCTGCAAAGAGATGTCGATCAGGCTGTGGCGCGAGAGTTGCTCGACCATGTGGTCCAGGAAACCGATGCCGGTCGAGACCTGGTAGACCCCCTCTCCGTCGAGATTTACCTCGACGGTGATCTGGGTCTCCTTGGTGTTGCGCTCGACACGCGCGCACCGCTGAGCCGCCATGGCATCCTCCTTGGATCGGTGGCGCCGGATCACCGGCCTCGACTCCGCCGCCCCGGCCTTTTAGCAGGAAGGGGGGCCAAGCGAAAGCCGCTTGGCGTTGCGAGAGCGAGGCGGTCGAGGAAAGGCCCCGGGGGAGTCCGGAGTTCACCCATTGAATGCGGGCTTTTAAAGCCTAAATGCTCTGCTATCTTTGCGCGCTTCAGAATCTTGGATGAGACGAGATGACCGAACACGAAAATCACACCTGGCACGGCACCACCATCTTATGCGTCCGCAAGGGCGCCGACGTGGTGATGGCGGGGGACGGCCAGGTTTCCATGGGACAAACGGTGCTCAAATCCAATGCCCGCAAGGTCAGGCCCTTGAAGGACGGCAAGGTCATCGCCGGTTTCGCCGGCGCCACCGCCGACGCCTTCACGCTGTTCGAACGGCTCGAGGCGAAGCTCGACAAACACGGGGACCTCACCCGGGCCTGCGTGGAGCTGGCCAAGGATTGGCGCACCGACCGGTACCTCCGGCGCTTGGAGGCGATATTGGCGGTGGCGGATACGAAGGTTTCGCTGATCGTCACCGGCACCGGCGACGTGCTGGAACCCGAGGACGGGCTGATCGGCATCGGCTCGGGGGGCAATTACGCGCTGGCCGCGGCCCGGGCATTGGCGCCGCGCGAGGACATGGACGCCGAGGCCATCGCCCGCCGCGCCATGGAAATCGCCGCCGGTATTTGCGTCTATACCAACGAAAACGTCGTCATCGAAAAACTGGGGGGGTGATCGGGATGGCGAACCACCCTACCACCTCCTCCTTCAGCCCCCGGGAGATCGTCTCGGAGCTCGACCGCTATATCGTCGGCCAGGAGAACGCCAAGCGCGCGGTGGCGATCGCCCTTCGCAACCGCTGGCGGCGCCAGCAGCTGACCGACGACCTGCGCGATGAAGTGCTGCCCAAGAACATCCTCATGATCGGCCCCACCGGGGTCGGCAAGACCGAGATCGCGCGGCGCCTCGCGCGCCTCGCCCAGGCGCCGTTCATCAAGGTCGAGGCCACCAAGTTCACCGAGGTAGGCTATGTCGGGCGCGACGTGGAACAGATCATCCGCGACCTCCTGGAAGCGGCCATCGTCATGACCCGCACCCGCGCCCGCAAGGCGGTGATGGCGCGCGCCGAACTGGCCGCGGAGGACCGCGTGCTCGACGCCCTGGTGGGCGAAAACGCGACCAAGACCACCAGGGACAAGTTCCGCGCCATGCTGCGCTCGGGCGAGCTCGACGACAAGGAAGTGGAGATCCAGGTGACCGATTCCGGCGGCGGCATGCCCACCTTCGAGATTCCCGACATGCCCGGCTCCTCGATCGGCATGATCAATATCGGCGATATGCTGGGCAAGGCCTTCGGCGGCCAGACCAAAAGCCGCAAGATCATGGTCGCCGATTCGCACAAAATTCTGCTCGAGGATGAGGCCGACCGGCTGTTGGATCAGGACGATATCATCCGCGAGTCCATCGAGGCGGTGGAACAGAACGGCATCGTCTTCTTGGATGAGATCGACAAGATCTGCGCCCGGGAGGAACGTGCCGGCGCCGATGTCTCGCGGGAAGGCGTGCAGCGCGATCTTCTCCCCCTGATCGAAGGCACCACGGTCTCCACCAAGCACGGCGTGGTCAAGACCGACCATGTGCTGTTCATCGCGTCGGGCTCCTTCCACCTGGCCAAGCCTTCCGACCTGCTGCCCGAGCTCCAGGGCCGGTTGCCCATCCGGGTGGAGCTCGCGGCGCTCAATGTGGACGACTTCGTGCGCATCCTCACCGAACCCGAGGCCAGCCTGATCCGCCAATACAAGGCCCTGCTGGCCACCGAGGAAGTGGAACTGGAATTCACCGAGGACGGGGTGCGCGAGATCGCCGTTCTATCGGCGGAGGTCAACGAAAACGTCGAGAACATCGGCGCGCGGCGCCTGCAGACGGTATTGGAGCGGCTCCTGGAAGAGATCAGCTTCACGGCGTCGGACAGGCCGGGCGCCAAGGTTCGCATCGACGCCACCTTCGTCAACCAACAGGTGGGCGACCTGGTGCGCGACACCGACCTGTCCAAGTTTATCCTGTAGGGGCGGGCGCACCGTCTCCACCGCGCCCCTCACCCCTCACCCCTCACCAGGGCCAGCATGCGGCGCAGGGTCGCGATATCGAGGTCGGCGATGCCTTCGGCCAACCGGTTGGCAAGCTCGGTCGCCTCGGGCTCCAACCCGGCGGTATCCACCACGGCGCGGGGGTGGGACAGCTGGACCAGGCGTTCCAACTCGTCGGCGTCTTCCCAGATACGGTGAAAATACTGGCAAATCTGCATCACCAGGACCGGGCTCGGGCGGCCGCGGCGTCCATGCTCCAGCGCCGAAAGGTAGGCCGGCGACAGTTGCAGATCGGTCGCCATCTTTTTCAACGTCACCCCCCGTTGAGCGCGCAATTCGCGCAGCCTAGCGCCGAACGGGGTCACGACGCCCGGTCCCTGCGGAGGTAGACGTAGAAAGCGCCGCCGCCGCCGTCCCTGGGCTGGGCGGGGGCGAAACTGAGGATCAGGGGCCTCAACGCAGCCTCGTTCAGCCAGCCCGGAAATTCGGCGCGCAAGATTCCGGACCCGGCGCCCTGGCTGAGGCCCTTGCCGGTGATCACCAGCACGCAGCGCCGCCCACCGGCGGCCGAGGATTTTAGGAAATCGGAGAGGTTCCGGTGTGCCTCCAGCCGGGTCATGCCGTGCAGGTCGATGCGGCCCTCGATCCTGATCTGTCCCCGGCGCAGGCGCTGGGCCGTGCGTTTGTCGAGGCCGGGCGCGGCGCCGGGGCCGAGGGGCACGGGCGGCTCACGGGTTGGCACCCGCGCGCGCGAAATCGCCGACCGCGCCGGTGTCCCTGGCGTGGCGGGGGCCGTCGGTTTGGCGTTGCTCGCGGGTTCGTCTGCGGGTTCTTTCAAGGGCGCCACGCCGGCGCGCCGTTTCAAAGGCTTGACCGTGCCCGCCATCCGTCCCCACAGAGCGGCGGCGTCATCGGCGCCCCGCCCAGGCGTCCCTGGTTTCGGTCCCGCGCGCTTGGGCGCCATCTATGGGCCCGCCAGTTGGGGAGTCGTTACGCCAAGGGGGAGCAAAATCCAGTAGCGCCCGCTGAGCCGCGCTTGCCCGGCGGTGGCCGCCGCCCTGGCACCGTACCCGAAGAAGATATCGCCCCGCACCGGCCCACGGATGGCGCCGCCGGTATCCTGGGCCACCATCAGGCGGCGCACCGGCGCAAGCCGGCCCGCGGGATCATCGGCGGCGACAAACAGCGGCACGCCGAGCGGCAAGAACTTGCGGTCCACGGCAAGCGAAATTCCGGCGGTGAGCGCGACCCCCTCGGCGCCGATGGGCCCGGGGCCCCGGATTTCGCGGAAGAATACGAAAGACCGGTTCTTGGCCAGCACGGCCCCGGCCAAGGCCGGGTTCATGGCAAGCCAGGCCCGGATCGATCCCATGGTCACGGCCTCGCGTTCCAAGGCACCCATTTCGACCAACACCCGGCCGATGGCGGTATAGGCATGGCCGTTCTTGCCGGCGTATCCCACCCGCATGATCGAACCGTCTGACAGTTGGACCCGGCCGGAGCCTTGTATGGCCAGGAAAAATGCGTCCACGGGGTCGTCGACCCAGGCGAGTTCCAACCCCCGTCCGGTCAGGGCGCCGTCGTTGATCGCCGCGCGGTCGGCATAGGGAACGAGGCGCCCGCGGTCGACACGCCCGGCGATGGAGCGCCCGCGAAAGGCGCCGGAGAAGGCCCCGAGGTCGGCCGTCACCAGATCCCGGGGGCGGGCGTAAAGCGGCACGTCATAGCGCGCCGTACGCCGCCGCGACCCCTTCAGGGAAAACTCGATATAACCGGTGAACAGACCGTCCGGGCCTTCGGTGCCGCGCACCGCGTAGGCCCGAAAATGACGTTCGAAGAACCGCCGGGCGCCATCGGCATCGTCCACTGAGCGTGCTTGCCCGGCGATTTCCCGGCAGGGCGCCCGCCAGTCCGCGGCGCGGCCCGCCAGCCCCCGGGGCCCGATGGCCATGGCGGCAGACTTTTTCGCGAGCACAAGGCACGAGCGCGCCAAGGCCGCGACGGCCCTGCGGGGGTCGTCCTTGTCCCACCCGGGGAGGTCGGCGAATTCCACCGGGGTGAGGGCAACCCGGTCGGGCGGCACCACCGGCGCGCAGGCGCCAAGGGCGACCAGGTGCGCGGTCGCCACCAGGATCGCGGGCCCGATGGCGGGACGCGACCCGGAGAACAGGCGTCCCCGCCGCGTGGGCACGGGCCCGGCGCCCGACGGCGCCGGCCGGTTCGGCCGCTTACTGGGGTGTTTCCGTTGCAACCAGGACCCAGTTGGGGTCCGACGAGCGGGTATTGCGCTCATAAGTCCAAATATCCACCACTTCGGCGATGCGGTCGGATTCGCCGTCCACCACGTCGCCATCCTTGTCCCGTGTCACGTTGATCTGTTCGGTGGTGTATTTGACGGTGATGGAGGCCGTCCGCCCCGACATGCTCGCTTCCAAGAACTCCGCATCCTTGATTCGGAGGAGATTGGTTTCCAGGGTTTCCCCCCTCTTTTCCCGCTCCTTGACGGCATTGGAAAATCCTTCGAACACTTCCTTTGACAACAGCGGCTTGAGGGCCGACGTATCGCCTTCGGCGAAATTCATGACGATGTATTCGAAAGCATCCTTTGCCTTGTCGACGAAATCACCGGGATCGAAGCGCGGATCGGCGACCTTGATCTGCGTCAAGCCGGCGCCGAGGGGGGTATCGGTGCTGATCTCCTGGCCATCGCGGCCGGGAAGGCGAACCACATTGTCGTCTTCGTCTTCGCCACTTTCTTCATCATCCTTGCGGTTGTCGTCCTCCAGTGCCGGCCGGGACCGGAACGGTTCCGTGGGCCGGCCTTGGTGTCCGGTGCGCTTCCCGAGAACGTTGCGCAGGCGCAGGATCACGAATCCCGCGATCAGCGCCAGAATGATGATATCGAAAACCGGAATTCCGCTACCCATGGAATGCCTCTTTACTGGGGCTGCGCGATCACCTTCGCCCCATACACGCGCCACGTTAGCGCCGTCCCATGGTAAAATCCAGCACGGCCGAAGCACGTCCCCCTAGACATAGGGTGCAAAAGCCCCAATGTTAAGATGCAATATGATTCTCCTGCTTGCCTTTATCATCGTTCCGATCGCCGAAATCGCCCTTCTGGTCCATGTCGGGGGCCTAATCGGGTCCTGGCAGACCATTGGTCTGGTGGTGCTGACGGCGGTCCTCGGCACCGCGTTGTTCCGCGCCCAGGGATTCCGGGTGCTGATGCGGGCCCAAGATGTCCTGGCCCAGGGTGGGTTTCCCGCCGAGGAACTGTTCGACGGCATCTGTATCCTGTTGGCCGGCGTTCTTTTGCTGACACCAGGGTTCCTAACCGATGCGCTTGGCCTTGCGTTGCTGGTGCCGGGGCTCAGGGTATGGATCGGCCAAATCCTTTGGCACCTTGTCCGGCGATCCGGTAATTTCGAGATGCATGTCGGCGGCGGCTCTCCCGGCGCACGGCACCGCGCTTCCGAGGACGATGTCATCGAAGGCGAATTCAGCGAGGTTACCCCCGAATCCGACCCGCCCCCCGCGGCGCGTATAAGCAAGCCCGGCCCCGGAGAAACTCGGCGATGATGCCGTTCTTCTCGGTCGATGGAGGGTTCTTGCACGGGCCGGGAAACCATGGTAGCCACAGCGGCGCCGGGCGATCCCTAGCGATTTCACTGTCCGGGCGGAATAGATTCACATGACCGAGAATCCCGATCCCAAATCCCCCAGCGGCGCCAACGGCAGCGATGACGAGTTCGCGAATGGTGATCCCTCCATCCACGCCCACGCCCAATACATCAAGGACCTGTCGTTCGAAAACCCGCTGGCCATCGAGACCGCCACCGGTGAAGAGTTCAGCCCCCAGGTCAACCTCGATTGTTCGGTGGAGTCCCAAAAGCTCGCCGATCAGACCTATGAAGTGGTGCTGTCCCTCGAGGCGCGGGCGGTTCGTGACGACAAAACCCTGTTCCTGGTCGCCGTCGATTATGCCGGCTTGTTCAGCATCACCAATGTTCCCGAGGAACAAATCGAACCCGTTCTCTACATCCATTGTCCGACCTTGTTGTTTCCCTTCGCGCGCACCATCGTCGCCAATATCACCAAGGATGGCGGCTATCCGCCGCTGCTCATCGACATCATTAATTTCGCCACCTTGTACCAACACCAAAAATCGGCGGCGGAGAACAGCGAGAACGGCGAGAACGGCGGTGGCGACGAGGCCGACGCGGAAGCGGAAGCGGCCGACGGCGAAGGCACCGCCTGAGGCCTACGCCGGGGCGTGAGAACTGCTACTTGTTCCAGATCGGTTCCTGCAAGCAATCGACGAAAGCGGCGTGGGCCGCGCGTTCCTCCGCCGAAGCGCCATGGGGCCGGGTGGCCCGCAGCGCCCGCGCGTGGCCATCGGGTTTGGCCTTATCCGCGGCAAGGCCGAGGCCCGGCTGGCGCCCGCCCATCAGTTCCAGGTAGACCTCGGCCAGAAGTTGGGCGTCGAGCAATGCGCCATGGAGCTCACGTCCGGAATTATCGATGCCGAAGCGGCGGCAGAGCGCATCGAGAGAGGCCGGTGCGCCGGGGAATTTGCGCCGCGCCAGCGCGACGGTATCGATAATCGTATAGCCAT
>JAPUGG010000069.1 GCA_027292975.1 Alphaproteobacteria bacterium
GTCGGTTGTGGTCAAGGACGACAGGAAACGGATATCCGCATTGGGTTCGAAGGTGACGCCGGCCCCGCCGGATGCGAAGGTCTGGAAGTTGAGGATTCCCGTTGTGGATGATGCCGTCACAAATGCGGTCGTCGCCGCCGCCCGTGCGCGGTTAATCGAGTCCGTTTTCCCGTCGAGTTCGGCCGCGCCGGCCAGGGCCGCGACATCGGCGGCGTTTTGCAATTCGGTTTGCAGCGTGAAGAGACGGCCGAGGTCGACCACCAGCGCGCCGAAGCCGATCATCACGGCCGAAACCAGGGCCACATAGATGGCGACGCCGCCGCCCTCGGTCTTAAGGAAGCATCTTGCGATCCGGGTCCATTGCCTCTTTAAACCGATGAACATGCACATTACTCGATCCCTCGACTATGGCCGGTTCAACCCCTTTTTTAACGGCCGTTATTCACCCTGAAAGTGTCCCCCAATCTAGTTAACAAAGTACTACTACCTTATGGTCGACTTGACCGAAGTCCCCGATCCGCCGCCGGCGTGACGTCGGGCACGTCCTGCCTGAATTTGGTGAGTTGGCCGTGCCCGGAAGGCCATTTTCCCAAATTTTCCGCCACCCAGGCGCACCTCTCCCCCCGACCTTGCCATCTGATCGTGAAGTATTCAGGATGCTGTGGTCGGGGCGCTCAGTGCGCGGGGCCTTGGCGCCCTGGTGGCCGCCTCAAGGGCGTCGTGGTTGGCAGCTTGGTTGGCTGCTTCGATGGAATCGTTCATTTGTGGGGGTGTTCCTTGGTTACATGGTGGTGAGGCAGGTGAAAACTTCGGCCGGCGAGTTGTCAAACCGTTGATTGCCGGAGTTGGCCAGGACAAAGCCACGGTCGATGATGCTGGTTGAGGGGTCGCGGGCGGTAATTTTGGTCACGGGTCATGACGGCCCAGGCAATCCGCGCCGTCTTGTTGGCCATGGCGACGGCGACCAGCTTGGCCGGCTTTCGCCGCAACAACCCGGCGGCCCAGGGCTGGGCGTCGGGGCGCAGCCGCAGGATGCGCTTATTCTTGGCCGTCCGCCTTTACCAACCGCCGGTTGGCGATGCCCGTATCCAGGCGGGGCTGAGTGCGGCGATGTCCCGGCCCACCGGGCATTGGGCATCATGGGCGCCGGGAAGATAACCGATGCTCATGAGAAACTCGCCCACCACCTGGGGCCCCATGAACACGAAGGTCTTGCGCATGAGTTTGACCCAGTCCGCGAGGCTGAGCGGATGCTGGGCCTCGATCCAGGCGGCCAGGCTTCCATGGCTTTCGCGGATAGCCAAGATGCGCCGGGCGTTATCGATCACCGCGTCGATCTTGCGCCGGTTGCGGATGATGCCCGCGTCATTCAAAAGGCGCGCCACTTCGGGCGCCCCATAGCGCCCCACAATCGCCGGATCGAACCCCTCGAAGGCGGCATGAATCGCCGCCCGCTTGCGCAAAACCAGCAGCCAGGACAGCCCCGCCTGGTTGATCTCGAGGGCCATGCGCTCGAACAACACATCGTCGCGGTCCACCGGGCGGCCATACTCAAAGTCATGGTGGGGACCATGAACCGGGTGGCCCTTGGCGATGGTGCAATAGCTCATGTGGAATAGAGCTTGCCGTCGGAAGGCCCCTTGAATTCCACCAAATTACCGTCGGGGTCCTTGAAATAGATATTGGGGCCCCGTCCCTCGGCGCCATAGGCGGTGCCCGACTTGACGATGGGCGCGCCGGCGGCCTCGAGCCGCCCGCGGATCGCCTCAACGTCGAAAGGATCCACGCGGAAACAAAAATGCTCGAGGTTCCGGCCGGGCAGGTCCCGGTCGTCCACCGGCACGATATCGAGCAGGCACATCCCGGCCCTGAGCTGGGTCATCCCGCTCTCGGTCTGGCGTTCGATCTTGAGGCCGATCACGTCGGAATAGAATCCGCTCAGCCGCTCTACGTCTCCGGTCCTGAGGACCAAATGGTCGATGAATTTGACGGAAAATTCGGGTGCGTCCATTTCGGCACTCCTTGCTTGTAACGTGGCTCAATCGCGGAAACTGATCAGATCCGCCTCGATAACCCAGTAAATCATCCCCCAGATCAAACTCGCCATGGCGGTGGTGACCGCGGCCTTGATCCACATCCTGGGGCGCTCCGGCGCGCTTTCCGCGTGACCCGGTTCCGCCGCCTCGGGCGCGCGGTTGCCGAACGGCAGCACGGTGAACAGCACCAGCCACCAGACGATGACATAAACCATTATCCCGGTGAAAAGGCTCATCTGGGCGGTCCCGCCTGGTCCATGGGGTGGCCTAGAGCATTATAGCCGGAAAACGTGCACCTCGGTGACCGGCTTCTTGCCGATCAGCCGGCCGCAGAGGCGCCTGACCGCGCGGCGGACCTCTTGGGCGGTCTCTTCGGTGCCGCGTTGGCGCTTTGCCGCCCGGGCCGCGATACGCGCGACCTCGGCCTCGATCTGTTCGACCAAACCGTCTAACTCGTCAACCGAGGCGAGACCGCTGAGGGTCACCCGGGGGGAAGGCAACCCTTCCTCCCCAGGGCGGCCGAGGGGGAGTGAAACGAAGGCAAGGCCGGAATAATTCATGCGGCGGCGCTGGGCCATCAGGCCGTCATCGAGGGCCACCAGCCGCTTGCCGTCGAGCCCCAACCGGCCCACCGGGACGTGGCCGACGATCTCAGGCTCCCCGGGCGCCAGCCTCAGCGCCGCGCCATTGGTGACGATCCGCGCATCGGCAACGCCTAAGGACCTGGCATAGGCCGCGTGCTCGATGAGATGGCGGTGGGTGCCATGCATGGGCACCGAGATCGCCGGGCGGACCCAGTCATAGAGCCGGGCGAGCTCGTCCCGGGCGGGATGGCCGGAGACGTGGATCGGCGCGTCCTGTCCGGTCACGATTTCGACGCCGAGGCCGGCCAACCGGTCTTGCATGGCGGCGATGGCACGTTCGTTGCCGGGGATGGGACGGGACGAAAACAGCACCGCGTCGCCGTCGCCCAGCACCACGTTGGCGTGATCGTTTTGCGAGATCCGGGCCAGCGCCGAGGCGCGCTCGCCCTGGCTGCCGGTACAGATGAACAGCACCTTGTCACGGGGCAGCAAACCCACATCGTGCTCGGTGAGGAAGGCCGGCGTGTGGGCGAGGTAGCCGCAACTCCGGGCGATCTCCGTCACCCGCCAAAGCGAGCGCCCCACCAGGGCGACGTCGCGGCCGTGGGCGGCGGCTGCCTTGGCGATGGATTCGATGCGCGCCACGTTGGACGCGAAACAGGCCACCCCGACCCGGCGGCGGAAGCGGCCCACCACCTCAACCAAGGCCTCGGCCACGTCGGCCTCGGAGCCCGAGCAGCCGGGCACGAAGACATTGGTAGAATCACAGACCATGGCGAGGACGCCGCCATCACCCAGTTCGCGCAGGGCCGCCTCGTCGGCGGTGGCGCCGATCAGGGGATCGGGATCGAGCTTCCAGTCCCCGGTATGGAGGATGCGCCCGTGTGGCGTGTCGATGGCCAGCGCGTTGGGTTCCGGGATCGAATGGGTGACGGTGATGAGTCGCAACCGGAAGGGCCCGAGCTCGAGCGCGCCCTTCAATTTAAGCTCTTCGATTGGCACCGCGTCGATCAGTCCCGCCTCGGCCAGCCTGGCGCGCACGATAGAAGCGGTGAAGGCGGTGGCGTAGACCGGGCACCGCAGCCTCGGCCAAAGATAGGCGACGGCGCCCTGATGGTCCTCGTGGGCGTGGGTCAGGACCATGGCGAGAAGGTCGTCTCCCAACTCTTCCAAGAAAGCCGGGTCGGGGGTTATCACGTCGATCCCCGGGGTGGTTTCGTTGCCGAAGGTGATGCCGCATTCGACGACGATCCATTTGCCCTGGCAACCGTAGGCGTACATGTTCATGCCAATTTCACCGGCCCCGCCGATGGGCAGGTAGACCAGTCCGTCCCGGGCCGCGTCCATAACCGCTTGGCGGGCGCTCATTGGGGCCTGTTGATCCGATGATTGAGGACCAAGCCGGTCAGGGTCAGGTCGGGCTCGATCACGTCGATGAGCTCGGTGCCGCCGGCCAGCACCGGCGCCAACCCACCGGTCGCGATCACCGTGAAAGGAGCCTCGCCCGTTTCCCCGTATTCCGCCCGGATTCGATTGATAAGCCCTTCGATCAGGCTCACATAGCCCCAATAGATTCCCGAGCGCATGGCGCCGACGGTGTCGGTGCCGATCACCCGGTCCGGACGCGCAACCTCCACGGTTGGCAAAAGCGCCGCCGCGCCGTGGAGCGCGATTAATGCCAGCTCGACGCCCGGCGCGATGACGCCGCCCGCGTAAGCGCCCTCTGCCGAGACCACGTCGAAGGTCGTGGCGGTGCCGAAATCGACGATGATCGACGGGCCCGGGTACAAGGCATGCGCGGCCAGGGTATTGACCAGGCGATCGGCGCCCACCTTGGCCGGCTGATCGACCAGCACCTCGCAGCCAAGCACATTGCCCAGCGCCCCAACCACCACCGTGGCCACGCCGGTGGCCGCTTCGGCAAATTCGTTGAGCGCCCCTAGGGCATCGGGCACCACGCAGGCGAGTGCCGCGCCCTTAAGGGCGGCACCGGAAAGCCCCGCGGCCTGGAGCTCGTGGTCCAGGCGGGCCCGGTGGTCGGCCGCGCCGAGCCCGGTATCGGTATCGGACCGGTAGACATGGCGGAAGGCGCCATGGGGCGGCACGCCGTCGTAAAGGCCGATGACGGTCGAGGTATTACCGCAATCGATGGCGATCAGCATGGCGCCTTCCCCGGCGGGGCATGGAAATAAACGTCGCCCGCTGTGACTTTTTTCATGCCCGCGGTGCCGAGGTCAAGGCAAAGGGCGCCGGTCTCGTCGATGGTGCGGAAGATGCCGTCGAACCTATGGCCCTCGATCTCGACCCTCAGGTCCTCGCCGATGCCCATTGCGCGGGCCAGCCAGGCTTGGCGCAAGGGCCCGAAGCCGTCGTCCTGCCAGCCAAGATAGCGCGTAAGGAATGCGGTTGAGAACGCGCCGAGCGCCACCGGCACCGGAACCTCACCGGCGCCCTCCGCTAAAAGATCCGTCGCCGGGTAGCGCGTCTCATTGGGGTGGCTAACCAGATTAACGCCGATTCCAAGAACAAGCGTATCACCGGCGCCCCGCTCGATCATGAGCCCCGCTGCCTTGCGGCCGCCGATCAGGACATCGTTGGGCCATTTCAGGGCGATCCCGCCGTCGCCCCCCATCAGGCGCGCCATGGCGTCCGAAATAGCCAAGGCGCCGGCAAAGCCCATGGCGGCCGCCGCCATGGGTCCGCCCCGGGGCTTCAAGATCAGCGAAAGAAACAGGTTGCCTTCATCGCTTTGCCAATTCCGGCCCCGGCGCCCCCGCCCGGCGCTCTGGCGGCGGGCGGTGATCAGGGTGCCCTCCCCCGCCCCCTCTGCGGCCAGGGCCAGCGCCTCGTCATTGGTGGAAGCGACCTGGTCCAGGGCGATCAAATGATAGAACGCCGGAAGCTCGATGTGGCACGCTTTAGTGGTCATGGATCGATGTCCGCGCCGGGCGCAAGTGCACTACCCTGCGAACAGGGCCTTGGCGGCCGCCGCCGCCGCGCTCAACACCGGGGATGGCACGATGAAGAAAAACGCCGTGAACAGGCCGGTGCCCGCCAACACGAAACCGACCTCGCGGCCCGGCAGGCGATCAAAACTTTCACCCGGTTCGTCGAAATACATGATCTTG
>JAPUGG010000007.1 GCA_027292975.1 Alphaproteobacteria bacterium
CGCGGGTCCTGGTCCTCGTATTCGATCTGGAAGCCGCCGTCGTTGACGTTGACGTCGACCCCCATCTTGATGGCCTTTTTCTCGGCACTGAACGGATAGCGGGTCGAGCCCATGGCCGTCGCCACGTAGCGCACCGGTTCGCCCGAGGTGTTGAAGTGCTGATGGTAAATCATCTCGGTCGGCGCGAAGACCGAACCGTGGCCCCAATCGAGGCGGATGTAATCCTCGTCGCCCTCGTGCCAGAACAGCGAATGGCCGGAGCCGGAAACGATGAAAACGTGGAAATCGGGGCCGTGGCGGTGGCCCTTCTTATAGGTCCCCACCGACATTTCCGAACAATGGCAATGGATGTTTCCGTCGGCCAGGCAGAACTGAATATTGCTGCTGCCGGCACCTCGGCTGGCCCAGTTTTGCAGCTCGAAGGCGGCGACGTCGGGAACGAAATTGGTTTCCCACATTTCCGGGCCCCTGAGCGCCCGAACGAATTTCCCGCCGCCCTCGAAATAAGACTTATCGGCCCCTTCGCGGTTCTCGAACCGCCAATCGGTGCCGAAGATGAAATCTTCGTCATGGATGAGGTTCATCTTCAGCGGCAGGTCGTTGGTGGACGCCAGGCGAGCAGGCTGACTGCCCTGGCCGTTGAACAACTGATAGCGCGCATTGAGCGGCACCGCGAAGAGCGAATTGGGGCCCCATTCGAAGTCGTGGCGGATGCCCGCCGATGTCTCCACCACGGCGCTGCCATGGCCTTCAATGACTAAGAAGACCTCCTCGAAGAGATGCCTCTGGGGCGCCGTCTGGCCTCCCGGGGGGAGTTCGTGCAGGTTGATGGCGATGAAGTCGCCCCGGCCCTTGAGATGGACGAATGCGCCATTAGCCCCGGTCCGGGCCCAGGGCTTGGTCTCCACCTTGTGCAAATCGACGCAGAAATCCTCGACCATGGGAATGGCCTCGGCGACGCACCAATCGAGATAGGGCTGGTAGAGAATCCCGGTATATTCGACCTGGCCGGTCATGGCCCCTCCTTGGCCGCCGCCGCCCTGCCATAGGGGGTTTCGTCGATAAAGTCGCCCATCAGCGACGACCCACCATTTTTCTCCAGCGCGTCGAGGAAGATCTGGTGGATACGCGGGTCCTGGTCCTCGTATTCGATCTGGCAACCGCCTTGGCGGACCGACACGTCGACCCCCAGTGTCACGTTCTTCTTGGCCTGGGTCAGCGGATAGCGCGTGCTTCCGCAGGCGATGGGCACGTAGCGCGCCGGCGTGGCGCTGGTGTTGAAATGCTGGTGGAACATCTGGTCGGGCGGCGCGAAGACGCATCCGGGATGCCAATCGAGCCTCACGAAATCCTCGTCCCCTTCGTACCAGAACAGCGAATGGCCGGCCCCCTTGACCACCAACACGTGGAAATCGGGCCCATGGCGATGGCCCTTCTTGTAGGTGCCGGCGGGCATTTCCGAGCTATGGACATGCATCACGCCCTCGGCCAGGCAGAAGCGGATGTTGGAAGACCCCCCGCCCCGTCTTTCCCACTTATCGAGCTTGAAATTGGCGACATCGGCGACGAAGTTGGTCTCCCACATGAACCGGCTCGGCTGGGGTTCGATCATCTTGCCGCCGCCGTCGAACCAATCGGCCCCACCGAAGCGGCCGGGGAATTGGCCTGGGTTGTCGAAGATGAATTGGGGATCATGGAACAGGTTGATCATGATGCAGAGATTGTTGCCCGACACCAGGCGCGCGGTCTCGGCGCCGGACCCGTTGAAATGCCGGTAGCGCACATTGAGCGGCAGGGCGAAAATGGCGTTGGGGCCCCATTCGAAGGAATGGGTGGTGCCGTCAAGAAGTTCGATGCTGGTGGAGCCGTGGCCATCGAGCACGTAGATGACTTCCTCGAAGAGGTGGCGCTGGGACGAGGTGGCGCCGCCGGGCGCCAGGTCGATCACGAACATCGACATGAAATCGCCCCGGCCCTTGAGATGCACGAAAGCGCCCCCGGCCTCCATGCGGGCCCAGGGCGCGGTCTCCACCTTGCGCAAATCGACGCCGAAATCCTCGATGATGGGCACGCCTTCGCCGTCGGCCCATAGCAAATAGGGATCCATGAGGAGCCGATCGGCGCGCATCATTTCCAGGGTCGGTTGGGGAAGCTCATTGCTCATGGGTCGAGAAACCTCAATTTTCCTTGCCACTTGCGCCGTACTTCGTCGGCATATTCGCGGCTGACCGCATTGACCTTGGGGAAGTCGTCCTTCCAATGGTAGGGCCGGACCGCGTAGACGATCATGCGGGCGGTGGTGATGTCGCCCGCCGCGCGCTTCTCCGGGCTTATGAGCGGGTCGATATGGCCGGTATAGCAGCCGTCGATGATATCGGTCTGGGTCTTGGGGTCCCAGCGGGTCGCCATGGCCCACATCACCTCCGCCGAATCGGTGATATCGATATCGTCATCGACGACGATCACCATGCGGGTCATGTAGGCGCCCGGCCCACAGCCCGCGGCCACCAGCCCGGCCATCTTGGCATGGCCGGCGTGGAGCTGGTTGATGGCGACCACGTCGATGAAACGCGAGCCGCCGCCGGCCAACTTCCAGACCCCGGTGATGCCGGGCACCCCTGCCGCCTCGATGGCGTCCCACAGGGCCGCGACCCGGGGAATCTTGATCTGGCGTCCCGGGTAATTGGGCTTCACCGGCGGCTGGCCCAAAATGATGGCGTCGTCGCGGTGATAGATGGTCTTGATCTTGAGCACCGGCTCGGGCCGGTCGGAGGAGGCGTAATAGCCGGGCCATTCCCCAAACGGGCCTTCGGTGCGCGCGTCAACTTCGGGCGGCGCCATGGTGCCTTCGAACACCAGTTCGGCCTCGGCGGGGATCGGCAACCCGGTTTCCTTGCCCGCGATCACCCGCACCGGACGGCCGATGCGCCCGCCGGCGAGATCGTATTCCGATTGCCCCGGCCGGGCCCCGGAGGCCGCCACGACGCCCAGGATCGGCGCCTGGCCCACCGACACGCAGATCGGGCAGGGAAGGCCCCGATCCCAGTATTTGCGCCGGATGACATCGCCATGCTTGCCCGGCTCGATGAAGATGGAAACCGTCTTTTCGTCTTGCACCATGACCCGGTAGGTGCCGATATTGACCCAGTCGGAATCTGGGTCCTTGATCACCACCATGCATTCGGTGCCGATGTAGTTGCCGCCGTCCGCGCCATGCCATTTGGGGGCGGGAAATTTGAGAATGTCGATGTCGTCGCCTTCGATGATGTTGTCCATCACCGGGCCGGTATTGACGAAATCAGGCGGGATCGGCTCGAAACCCTCCTCGGGGCGCCGGCGGTAGGCCTTGACCGCATCCAGGGTCAAATCGCCCACCAGGAACCGCGCCGTGCGCACGTTGGAGAGAATCCGGAATGCCGGGTCGAACCCGGGGATGTCCTTGAACAGCAGGACCGGCGGATAGAGGTGCTCGTTGGAGAGCTCGAACAGGGCGCCGATCTCTTCTTCCGCCTTGGCGCCGGCCACCTCCAACAGCTCGCCCGCGGCCTCGGCCTCCGCCAGGAAGACACGGAGATCGGCCATGGCCTCGTTGTTGCGCCGGGGCTCGGCGGTGGCGTCCCTGGCGGGTTCGGTCATTGGGCTTCCCTGCTAGGATTCTTAGAGTTCGGCGCGCTAGGATACAGGCTTTTCAGGGTGCCGTCCCCGGTCTTCATGGGGCGCTAGAGACGCGGCCCCCCATGGAGGCCGGTCATTCATTGGTCTTGCCATAGAGCCGGTCGATGAAACCGGAATCATCGATCTGGCGGACATGATGCAGGTCCCAAAGCTCCATGGGATTGACCTTGGCGGCATCGCGGTCCTGGCGGATGGCCTCTTGGTAGACGTTGGCGATGGCGGGCATGGTGGGATAGAGCTTGGGCTCCAGGAGGCGGGCGATGTCGTTGTAGAGGAAGTCCGCCGCCTCGTCGTCCAGCGGGCCTTCGTCGTCGTACAACTCCTTGATGATCTTGGTGGATTGCGCGGGGCGGGTCTTAAAGTAATGCACCCCTTCGATGATCCCCTTGAGGAATCGTTCGACGATATCGGGGTGCTTTTGGATGAAGGTGGAACTCGACGAGATGGTCGTGAACCAGATCATCGGCAAGGGGTCCACATCGATCACCTTGAGCCCCGCGCGGGCGGCGAAAACGCAGCCCGGCGGCGTGATGAAGGCGGCGTCCACCTTGCCGTCCCGGACCCAATGCCATATCGGCTCGTCGTCCGGCTTGCCGCCCTGGGCCGGGTCGATGCCGTCCCTGCCGGATACCACCTGGGCGATCATCTCGTAGTCGTCGCGGTCGACGTCGAGCCCGCGCTGCAAGAGATAAAGCCAGTCGTTCAGCCCCGGGTGCTGGCCCCGGGTGCCGATTTTTCTATGGCGCAGGTCGGAGACCCCGGCGATGCCGGAATCCGGCTTCACCACCAGCCGGCCGTTAGTCGCGTTCAGGGTCTGGCCGAGATAAACCCAGGTGTCGCCCCGGGCGCGCTGGCCGTAGGTCGAGACGTGGTTGCCGCCGACGAATTCCACCTCTTCCGTGGGGATCTCGAGATGGGCATCCGCCGATGAGATCTTGTAATTGTAATTGACCTCCAGCCCGTGCTTTTCCCACGATCCCGATTCCGAGACCACGTGCAGCAAAGCAAGATGGGTGGAGGAGCGATAGGGAAAGCTTACATGATCGGCCACGGGCTATTCTCCCTGATTGCCGATTGTTCGGCGCTTCGGATTTTCGATTTTCGAAACCAGTTTGCCTGCGAATCTACAGGGATTCCGGGCCCCGTCCAAGCCCGATGCCGACACGGGCCTGAAAGCCACCAGTGGATCACCCAGGCAACAATGGGGGCTCACTCCTCCATCCGGCGTATCCGCTCATCAGTGACTGCTTTAGCAGCGGCCACCGATTCCGATGTCAGTAGCGTATCGATAAAGCACCAGACACGGTTGCTCCGCCAGTTTGCCCCGGTGGGTACTCGTTTCGCGGGCCGGATCGGCGGTCCCAAATCATATAGGACGTGGGGCTCTCTCTTTTTTGACGGTTGGTTCGGGAAGAACGGACCTAGGTCTTCAATTTTATGGTCATCCTCAATGTGGTGAATTGATTGCAAGGCGCCGTCATAACGAAAGGCGATGTAGTTTGGAGGTTCCGTCGGCCATCCTCTGGGACCGCCTCCTACCGGATGGAAGTATTTCCGGTGCTTTTCCACCACATCGATAAATGTCGTCTCACCGCCAAAGGTCTTGTGGCTGAGTGAAACCACATAGACCAAGTTCGAATCTTGATTCTGCATGCTTGCCACCGATCCAATGTAGGATGTGAATTGTTTCAAAAGCCGCTTCCCTGACTGAGACGCGTCTTGCTCCGCGCCCTTTGCAGCCGTCTGGACTTCTCGCCATGACACCGAGTGAAGGGGGATGCCTAGAACGCTTCCGGGCAATTGATGCTGGAGCCATTCGTTCTTGCGGTCAGACTGTGCCAATACCGCTAACTTTGGAGCAGCATTCTTATCCTCTGCCTGTTTTTCGTGAAGGCGTCGAGCGTACAGTTCGAGCTGATCCATCGAAGGAATCGTGAAGCCCAGCTTGGCCTCGACGATCCATCTTACGTAACCGCGCGCATGAATTTCGATATCCGTTATCCCGGTCCCAGCTCGGTACTCTTGTAAACTGATAGTTACGTTCTTTTCGCTCAGATGAGGTGTCCCCAATAGCATTCCCAAGGAATCTAGAAACGGCGGCACTTGCGATAAGCACCAGCCTAGGCTGTAGGTCATGTCATTTTCGGTCTTTCCCAAGAGGTCAAAGACCGTCGAAACACCGACACCATGCAACTGAAGTGTGGTCACTCCCTCACCTCCTCAACGGCTAGCAGCGTAGACAGTGTCCTGTAATGACAAATTCGGGTTCAGTGCGCAACCCTCGGTGGATGGCCTCAAGAAAAACGCTTCACGGGAGGCGCCGATTGACTCTGACGCGCCCGCTGGTTCTCGCAGACTAATGGGTCGGCGATCCAGCCTTCCAAGGGGTCCGTCTCAGTCGGTGCGCCGTAATTCCGATCGCGCTGCGTCCATGCCCACGCCGCCTGAATGCCGCACAGCAGGGCGTCAAGTTTGTCCCCCGTTGGATCATCGGCGAGGCACATTGGTGCATCGACGGAGAATCCATAGTCCTCACGAATAACTTCATACAGGATCGCCCGTAGCAAGTGTTCTCGTGCTTGGCGTTGCATGGTCGTTTGCTTTTTCTTCGTATCCTGCTTGTAACTCCGACGGCCAATGATGGAGCGGGCCAGCACCCCAGGATAGGCCTCGACAACAACCCTATCGGGATCGCCTTGTTGCAGGCGCGGGATGGAGACGCCGGCTTCGAGTAGCCGCGGCGCCCCCTCAAAGAACATATACCCCACAGGCGTACCATAGAGCTTTTGCGGGCTGATGGAGCTAGCCGCCACGTCGGTGGCCCGGCGGTGCTCTTTATCACCATATTTTCGGGGTTTACGGTAGTCGTCAAGGGCAGACTTGAAGCCCTTTCTGCTGAGTTGCTTTGCATGGCTTACGTAGCCTTGCCATGTATCGGGCCAGTAGATTTCTTCTATGAACTTGCGCGACTGCCCAAATGGCAAGTCGATCCCTGCAATCCATGGACCTGGCTTTCTCAAAGCCGATTCGAATTCCGTGAAGCAATGCCACTTTTTCAAACCGACGAATAATAGCTTGTCGTCGATTAAACTGCATTCAGCGCAGATTATCGGTTTTCGTCGTGTCGGGCGGCTCGTGAAGTCGACGCCATAGACTTTCATTTTCCCGCTCCGCCATCCCCCTCAATGGGTCGCCGCGTAAACCCCGTCCAGCATCTGGCGGTATAATTCCGGCGGCGTGAGCGCACAATACTCGAAGGGATAGCCGGGGCGCTCGGCGATGCCGCCCGAGATGAGCCGCGCCAGCACGTGCTTGGTCACCGCGGAATGGGCCTCGCGGCCGAGGTGATCCATGGTGTCGGCCTCGTAATGCTTGAAAAAATAATCGGCCTGAATCGCGGTCAACCCGTAGTGGGTGGTCAAGGCCTTGAACCATTTGTTGCAGGAATGCCCGAACGAACTTTCCCACAGAACCGACGCCCAATATTCGTGGATCGGACCGTCGTTCACCAAGGTCCGCTGGAAATCGGTCAGCGCCCGGGCCGCGGGCAGCATGGGCTCGATGAGGATTTCGTCCTGGGTGAGACCCAGCGCCTCGCCGGTGGAGATCAGGATGCGGATATGGCCCGGCGGCTCGGGATGGCCGAACTCGTCCAACACCTTTTCCGTGAAGGCGTTCATGAGGTCGACATTGGACACGAAGAACCAGAGATTGTTGTAGAACTGGGTGATGTACAAAGAATTGATGACCGGCACGAAGGCGCCCCAGTTTTTATAGAACGTCTTGATGGTCTCCATGGGCAGGGTGCCGTCGCCGAGCTCGGTCATGAAGGGAGAGGTCTCCACCGTCTCCGCCCAATGGGCCAAGACCTTCTGTTCCAGTTCATCGAGATAGGCGACCGCCTCGTCTTCCGGCATCTGAATGAGCTTCATCTTACCCGTCCTTTCTTTCCTCAATCCTGAAGGAATCGAAGCTTGTCCTTCCATTTCGAAGCCACCTCTTGGGCATA
>JAPUGG010000070.1 GCA_027292975.1 Alphaproteobacteria bacterium
GGACATCCGTCGGTTCCTGCGGACGGTTTCCTTCGTCATGGAGTCCTGAGAGCGCCATGAATATTCACGAATAACAAGCCAAGCGCCTGCTTGCGAAATTTGGCTTGGCGGTTCCCGAGGGCGGCGTCGCCTATACGCCCAAGGAAGAGTAATCCACCGCCAGGAAACTGGGCGGCGCGGTGTGGGTCGTCAAGGCCCAGATTCACGCCGGCGGCCGGGGCAAGGGCGGCGGCGTCAAGGTGGTGAAATCGCTCAACGACGTCCGCGCCGCCGCCAAGGACATGATCGGCATGCGGCTGGTCACCCACCAGACCGGCCCTTCGGGCAAGGAGGTCAAGCGCGTCTACGTGGAGCAGGGCTGCGACATCGCCCGCGAGCTCTACCTCTCCATGGTCGTCGATCGCGCCAATGGATGCATCACCGTGATGGCCTCCACCGAAGGCGGCGTGGATATCGAGGAGGTGGCCGCCAAGACGCCGGATCTGATCATCAAGGTGGCCATCGACCCGGTCACCGGCATGCAGCCCTTCCATGCGCGGCGGATCGCCTTCGGCCTCGGCCTGGAAGGGGACCAGGTGCGCAGCGGCGCAAAATTCGTCGCCGCTCTCTATGACGCGTTCATGGGCCTGGACTGTTCCTTGGCCGAGATCAATCCTTTAGTGGTGACCGGCGACGGCGACGTGATGGCGCTGGACGCCAAGATGAATTTCGACGACAACGCCCTGTTCCGCCACCCCGAATTGGTCGAGCTCCGTGACGAGGACGAAGAGGATCCGGCCGAACTCGAAGCCTCCAAGCACGACCTCAACTATATCAAGCTGGACGGCAATATCGGCTGCATGGTGAACGGCGCCGGGCTCGCCATGGCGACCATGGATATCATCAAACTTTATGGCGGGGAGCCGGCCAACTTCCTCGACGTCGGCGGCGGCGCCACCCGGGAGCGGGTGACCACCGCCTTCAAGTTGATCCTGTCCGACCCCCATGTGGAAGGGATATTGGTGAATATTTTCGGTGGCATCATGCGCTGCGACGTCATCGCCGAGGGTGTCGTCAGCGCCGCCCGGGAGGTCAGCCTCCATGTGCCCCTGGTGGTGCGTCTCGAAGGCACCAACGTGGATCTCGGCAAGAAAATCCTCAAGGAATCGGGGCTTGCCATCGTCTCGGCGGACAATCTCGACGATGCTGCGAAGGCGATCGTCAAACACGTGGAAGAGGCAGGCTGATGTCGGTCATCGTCGATCGGAACACATTAGTCATCTGCCAGGGCTTCACCGGTTCCCAGGGGACTTTCCATTCCCAACAGGCCATCGCCTACGGCACCCAAATGGTCGGCGGCGTGACGCCGGGCAAGGGCGGCGCCACCCATCTCGACCTGCCGGTGTTCGACACCGTCGCCCAAGCGATGGCCGAGACCGGCGCCACGGCGTCGGTGATCTATGTGCCGCCGCCGTTTGCCGCCGACGCCATCCTAGAGGCGGTGGACGCGGAACTGGCGCTGGCGGTCTGCATCACCGAAGGCATCCCTGTCCTCGACATGGTGCGGGTCAAGCGTGCCCTTCGCGGCTCACGGACCCGCCTGATCGGCCCCAATTGTCCCGGCGTGATCACCCCCGACGAGTGCAAGATCGGTATCATGCCCGGCCATATCCATGCCCGGGGCTGCGTCGGCATCGTCTCGCGGTCGGGGACGCTCACCTATGAAGCGGTGGCCCAGACCACGGCGGTGGGGCTCGGCCAGTCGACCTGTATCGGCATCGGCGGCGATCCCGTCAACGGCACCGATTTCATCGACTGCCTTGAATTGTTCGTCGCCGACGACGAGACCGAGGCCATCATCATGATCGGTGAAATCGGCGGATCTGCGGAGGAGGAAGCCGCCGATTTCATCAAGTCGTCCAAGACCAAGAAGCCGGTGGTGGGCTTTATCGCCGGCCTGACCGCACCGCCGGGCCGCCGGATGGGCCATGCCGGGGCGATCATTTCCGGCGGCAAGGGGGGTGCCGAGGATAAGATCGAGGCGCTGAAATCCGCCGGAATCAAGGTCGCCAATTCGCCGGCGGCGCTTGGCTTGACCATGAAAAAGGCGCTCAAGCAGTAAGCTTTTATTAGCCATAATTTGCTAGTCTTTTGATCGACTTGGTCGAATTACAGGTTGAACCGGACACGGCCCGGGGCCGTAAAGTGCCATGGCATCGAAAATCGAAGATCAATCTTTCCTGTTTGGGAGCAATACCGGTTTCATAGAGCGGGTCTACGGCCGCTACCTGGAGGACCCCGACTCGGTCGATCCTGGGTGGGCGCAATTCTTCGCCGGCCTCGGCGACGATCTCGCCGAGGTCTTGGGGGAAATTCAAGGCGCGAGCTGGGCGCCCAGGGTTGGGCGGACCGAGCCGGCCGACGACGGCCAAGCGGGTGAGGCAACCGTCGGCGAAGACACGGCGCGGCGCGCCGTGCTCGATTCGATCCGTGCCCTGATGCTGATCCGCTCCTATCGCTCGCGCGGCCATCTCGAGGCCGATCTCGACCCGCTGGGCATCGAGCAGAACCGCCCCCTTCCGGAACTGGACCCCGCGAGCTACGGTTTCGCCGAAACCGACTTTGATCGCGATATCCTCATCGATCACGTGCTCGGCTTTGAGCACGCGAGCTTGCGCCAGATCCTCGACGTGGTGCGCTCCACCTATTGCGGAACCATCGGCGTCGAGTTCATGCATATCCAAGCGCCCGATGAAAAGAGTTGGATCCAGAGCCAGATGGAAAGCGGCCGCACCCAGGCCCCGCTTGAACCCGGGGAAAAGCTCGACACCCTGCGCCACCTGATCCGGGCCCAGGAGTTCGAGAAATTCCTCAACGTCAAATACACCGGCACCAAGCGGTTCGGCATCGACGGCGCCGAGGCCATGGTGACGGCCCTGGAGGAGATCATCCATACGGCCTCGCGGCTCGGGGTGGAGGAAATCATCTTCGGCATGCCCCACCGCGGGCGCCTCAACGTGCTCACCAACATCATGGACAAGCCCTATACCGCGATCTTTTCCGAATTCCAGGGCAATGCCGCCCATCCCGAGGACGTCCAAGGTTCCGCCGACGTGAAGTATCACCTGGGCACCTCCAGCGACCGGGATTTCGAGGGCCGCGCCATGCACCTGTCGCTCAACGCCAATCCGTCGCATCTAGAGGCGGTGGACCCGGTGGTGGTGGGTAAGGTCCGCGCCAAGCAAGCCCAGCGGGGCGATTTGGAGCGCGCCAAGGTCATGGGTATCCTCATGCATGGCGATGCGGCCTTCGCCGGCCAGGGTCTGGTGGCGGAAACCTTCACCTTTTCCGGGATCAAGGGATACCGTTCCGGCGGCACCGTGCACCTGATCGTCAACAACCAGATCGGCTTCACCACCGCGCCGCGGTTCTCCCGCTCCTCGCCCTATCCCTCGGACCTCGCCAAGGCCGTGCAGGCCCCTATCTTCCACGTCAACGGCGATGATCCGGAGGCGGTCGTCCATGTCGCCCGGATGGCCACCGAATACCGCGTCAAATTCAGGAAGGACGTGGTCATCGACATGCTCTGTTACCGCCGCTTCGGCCATAACGAGGCCGACGAACCGTCGTTCACCCAGCCCAAGATGTACCGCGAGATCGCCCGGCACCCCACCGTGGTGGAAATCTACGGCGGTAGGTTGGTCGCAGAAGGTTCGCTGACCCAGGATCGGGTCGACGCGGAAATCGGTGCCTTCCGCGCCGGCCTGGAGGCGGATTTCGAGGCCTCGAAGTCCTACAAGCCCAACAAGGCGGATTGGCTGGAAGGGGCGTGGACCGGGTTCGAGGTGGCGTCGGGCGACAAGCGCAGCGGCGACACGGCGGTCGCTATCAAGACCCTCAAGGCGGTGGGCAAGGCGCTCACCACGGTTCCCCAAAGCATCAAACTCCATCCGCGCATCGCCCGTCAGTTGAAGGCCAAGGCCAAGATGTTCGAAACCGGCCAGGGGATCGATTGGACCACGGCCGAGGCTCTCGCCTTCGGCACGCTCTTAGGCGAAGGTTCGCCGGTCCGCCTGTCGGGCCAGGATTCGGGCCGCGGCACCTTTTCCCAGCGCCACTCCGTATTGGTGGACCAAGAGGACGAGGAACGCTACATCCCGCTCGCCAATGTCGATCCCGGACAAGCCATGTTCGAGGTGATCGACAGCCCATTGTCGGAAGCCTCGGTGCTCGGGTTTGAGTACGGCTACTCCATCGCCGATCCCGATTCACTGGTGCTGTGGGAGGCCCAGTTCGGCGATTTCGCCAACGGCGCCCAAGTCATCATCGACCAATTCATTTCATCGGGCGAAAGCAAGTGGCTGCGCATGTCGGGGCTGGTGATGCTGTTGCCCCACGGTTACGAGGGCCAGGGGCCGGAGCATTCCTCGGCCCGGTTGGAGCGCTACCTGCAAATCTGCGGCGAGGACAATTGGCAGGTGGTCAATTGCACCACGCCGGCCAGTTATTTCCATGTGCTGCGCCGCCAGCTGCGCCGCAACTTCCGTATACCCCTGGTGGTGATGACGCCGAAATCCTTATTGCGGCACAAGTTGTGCGTCTCCACGCTTAAGGAAATGGGGCCCGGGACCGAATTCCACCGGGCGCTGTGGGACGACGCCCAGCTCAGCGGCGAGCTTTGTTCCGATGTTGGCATAAAACGGGTGGTGCTGTGCACCGGCAAGGTCTACTACGACCTTTTCAAAGCGCGCGCCGAGGCCGGTGTGAACGACATCTATCTCTTGAGGCTCGAGCAGCTTTATCCGTTCCCCCGCAAGGCGCTCACCGAGGAGCTCGGCCGGTTTCCCGGCGCCGAAATGGTGTGGTGCCAGGAAGAACCGAAAAATATGGGCGCCTGGTGCTTCGTCGAACCAAGGATCGAAGAGGTGCTCGGCGAGATCGGCGCCAAGCACGGGCGGGCGCGATATGTCGGCCGC
>JAPUGG010000071.1 GCA_027292975.1 Alphaproteobacteria bacterium
GCGGGCCCGCGCGCTTCGCGCTGTCGGAGCTCGATATCGCGCTGTGGGACATCAAGGGCAAGGTCTAGGGTAAGCCCATCTGGCAAATGCTGGCCGGCAAACCTAAGGACTTAGTTCCGGCCTATGCCAGCCTGCTGCGCCTTGGCGAGCCCGACACTGTCACCCGCGTCGTCGATGCCGCGCTGGCCCGGGGTTATACCCAAATCAAGCTCCACGAACGGAGCGTCGAGGCGGTGGCGGCGGCGCGCGCCGCCATGGGGCCGGGCGTGCCGCTGATGGTCGACACCAATTGCGCCTGGCCTCTCGATGAGGCCATCGCCATGGCGCGCGCCATGTTGCCCCATGACCTCACCTGGTTGGAGGAGCCCATCACGCCCCCCGACGATTACGACTCGCTCGCCCGGCTGCGCCAGGAGACCGGAATCCCCATCGCCATTGGCGAGAACCTGGGCAATCCCAACGACGTCCGGTGGCTGGCCAATGCCGGCGCGGCCGATATCGTCCAGCCCTCCGTGGTCAAGCTGGGCGGCATCAGCGACGCCTGGAGCACAATCGCCTTCGCCCGGTCCCAGGGTATTCGCTGCGTGCCCCATTCGCCCTTCATCGGCCCCGGCCTCATCGCAACCATCCATCTGGTGGCCGCCATGGGCGGCGACGTGCCCTGCGAACATCGCTACTGCGAATTAGAGGCGAGCCCCATGGGCGAATACTTCGATCTCGTCGACGGGGGACTCAAGGTGCCCCAAGGCCCCGGCCTCGGCGTCGATCCCATTGATGACGTGATCGCCCGCTACCGGGTCGCCTAGAGCACTTCCGGCCCACCGCCTGGTTGCGGCCGAAGACCGCCGGCCCGCCCCGGTGGTCACGACGGAATCAGATGATGTTGCTGGGGTTGCGCAGATTCTGGTCGCATTCCATGAGATTGACCTGCTTGACCAGGATTTCGAATCCGTCGCCCACCCGGCGCAGCCGGTGGCCGCACCAGCCCGCCAGGCTGCGGCTCTCCCCGGCCCGGAATTCATTGATCAGGAAGTTCGACCGCACCATGAATATGCCCTCGGTGCCGGTGGCAAACGGCTCGACATTGGTCACCAGGCGGACCGTGCGGGATTCCGGGACCTGGGACCAGGCGAAACCGGTGGCCATTCGGAAGACGCGATCCTCCAAACGCCGGCGGTCGTCCAGGCACACCGCGACTTCGCGCCTTGGATCCCCGCCCCCGGGCGTCGCCGGCACCCAATAGAGGCATTCCCCCGCGAACAGCTCCAGCCAATCGGCGAAAAGGTGGCGGTCGAGAAGCCGCGCTTCGCGTTCCAGAAAGGCGCGGGCCGAATCGCGCAAACCCACGTCGCCGAGAACCGCGTCGTCTTTCTGCCAATCGGTGAAATCCCTCACCAAGGCGTCATAGAACGCGTCGGTCACGTAATGGGACGTACGCTTTGGGTCGGGCGCGCTCGACATGGGGCGCCTCACGTCTCGCGCTGGATTGTGAGCTTGGGCGGGGACGCCATCAGCCGTTTCCAGTGCTTAAAGGTTTCACGCATGAAGACCTCATCGGTGGCAGGCGCGGTGATCACGCCGTTCTCGTCGGTCTTGACCCGGCCGGGAACGTCGAGGCCCCGGTGCATATAGACCCATGGATCCTCCTCGGCCATGAGGCCGCGCTGGATTTCCTCGAAATTGACCGCGTCGTCGACCTCGCCGAAATTGGGAAAACTCTCCAGGGCCCGCATGCGGAGCGTATTGACATCGTCCACGGCGCCGTCCAGCTCATTGGCATCATCCACCACCGCGGTGCCGTACCAGGTGGTATCGGTCTCATCCACGGCGCGGGGTTGCAGCACCTGGATATGGTTGCCGAGGATCAGCAGATTGGGGAAGATGTTGATGTTGACCGGTTCCGAGGCGCAGAGGTCAAGGGCGCGGGCGGCGGCCTCGCCCAAGCGTTCCCGTAACCGCTCTTCGAAATGTTCCATGCCGGGATGGGGGCCCTCGATCTCCCACAAGGCGCCCGGGCGCGGCTCGATATTGGGGCGCTTGTCCTTGAAATGGTTCCCGTTGCCCAAGTACTGGACATACATGGGGGCGTCGTCGGGCGCATCCTTGTAAAAGGACATGCCCTTCTGGTTCCCCACCTTGAGGCGGTTTTCCATCTCCAGCAAAGAGCGGTGGGAAAATTTGACGTGGTAGCCGTCGGCGGAATTGTCGTAGGCGAGTTTCCAGTTTCCCTTGTATTTGAGGCGGTTGGCTTCGCACAACCGGACGCGGCCCCCGGGATGGCGATCCAGCCATTGGTCGATGATGGGGGCCATGGGACCCAGGTGATCGACCAGGGAGGCGGCGTCCGGGTTCAGGGTTCCGAAGATGAAGCCGCGGTAGGACTCGACCCGGGGAACCTGGGCAAGGTTGTATTTAGCATCATCGAAATCGCAGGCGTAGCCGTCGGGCCAGGGCACGCCGCTGAGCTTGCCGGTATTGAAATAGGTCCAGCCGTGATAGGGGCATTGGAATACCCTGGCCGATCCCGCGGCGGCCCGGCAGACGGTGGCGCCGCGATGGGCGCACCGATTGAACAGCGCCCGGATCACGCCGGCGGCGTCCCTGACGACGATGATCGGGCGCAGACCCAGGAGCGTGGTCACGAAATCGTGGTTTTCCGGAATCTGGCTCTCATGGGCGAGATAGGTCCAGGTGCCGCCGAAGATGGCGGTCATCTCGGCCGCGAAGATGTCGGGATCGGTGTAGATGGTGCGATGCACGCGGTCGTCATGAACCAACGCGTCCCAATCAAAGGACGCCGCCGCATCGGTGGGCCGGCCGGCCCGCGGTTTTAAATCTTCCATCCTCATCTCCCCAAGCTGCCCGGCCCAAACTGCCCGGAATGTCCAATCCCGGGGCGTGCCGAATATCTTAAAAGAAATCGAAATACTCGTTCTGCTCCCATGGGGTGGTTTCCTCGCCGAGCCCATCGAGGGTGGTCCCCTGTTCCTCCAGGTAGCTCAGGAAGCGGCCAAGTTCGTTGCGTTTGAGCCGCAGGTAATAGTCCATGAAGATGTCGCCGAACTGGCCGCGGAACAACGCATCATTGTCGAGCGCGTCGAGCGCCGCTTGCAAGGATGTGGGCAGCAGGGTCCGATCCGACGCGTAGGGCTCGTCATCCTGGGGGCCCGGGTCCGAGGCGTTGTTGATGCCGTCGAGCCCGGCAACGATTTGGCACGCCATGTAGAGATAGGGGTTGGCCGCGGGCTCGCCGACACGGTTTTCGATCCTGGCGGCGGCGTCGTCTCCGCCCAACACGCGGAGCATGGCGCCACGGTGGTCATAGGCCCAACAGACCCGATCGGGGGCCAGGGAATTGGGCCTGAAACGCCGGTAGCCGTTGACCGTGGGCGTGGTGAAGGCGGTGCACGCCACCCCATGGTGCATGAGGCCGCCGAGGTAATTCATGCCGAGCTTTGACAACGGTGCCTCCCCCGCCCCGGCCTCCGGGGCGAACACGTTGCGGCCGGACTTTTCGTCCACCAGCGACTGATGCAGGTGCCAGCCCGACGCGTAGTACCCCTTGAGCGCCGGGCGGCACATGAAGGTGGCAACATACCCCATGCGCCGGCAAATCTGTTTGGTGGCGGTGCGGAACAACACCAGGTCATCGGCGGCGCGGAGGCCGGGTTGGGGCGCGAAGGTGCATTCCACCTGGCCCGGTCCCCATTCGTTTTCCATGGACCTCAACGCGAGCCCCATCTTGTCAAACGCCTCGGCCAGTTTCGACAGCACCGGCTGCATCAGATCCATGTTCGATTCCGAATGATAGGAATAGCCAGGCTCCACCGGCGTGGTCCCAAGCGGCCGCCCGCGGAAGCCGGGGATACTCTGGTGCTCCTCGCCGAGCCGGTCCTCGGCCGCCACCAGCAAATACCACTCGACCTCGAGCCCGACCACATAACCCATGCCCCGGTCTTCCAGGCGGCGCAATTGGCGGCGCAGCAGCTGGCGGGACGAGAAGTGGAAGGGATCGCCGGTGTTGAAATACTCGTCACACAACACCCACCCGACCCCCGGCGCCCAGGGCAGGACGCGGAAGGTGCCGGGGTCGGGGACGATCGTGATATTGGGCGAGCCCGTCATCTCGTCGAGACCCATGCCGCCGCCGCGGGTGAACGAGCTGAAGGTCCGCGCGTTGGCGGAATCCAGCGTCGTGGTGGCAACGTTGATGTTGTAGCCGGCCTCGAGCGCTTCTAAGAAGGTCGGGACCGTCACCGCCTTGGCCCGGGAACAACCGTGGGA